>JAHWKS010000025.1 GCA_019347795.1 Planctomycetota bacterium
TGACGCTCGCCGGCCGCAGCCGCTTCATCGGCGAGCGGTGGCGGAACTCGCTTCTGGTGAACGCGCTGCTGGTCGCCACGCTCCTCTTCTTCCTGGCCGCTCTGGTGCTCGAAGCGGTGATGTGAAGGCCGAACTCGCCGGGCGAGGAACGGCGTTTGCACTGCAAAGTGCATTCTCGCCCCGTTGCGAGGCGCCGGAAGCGACGCTCCTCACCCGCAAGGAAACGCCGTCATGCACGCGATTTCGCCGCGATCCTATTGGTTCGAAAGCGGAGAGCCGCGCGAGTATCCGCCGCTCACCACCGGAGTACATGCCGACGTGGCCATCATCGGGGCGGGCATAACCGGCCTGACCGCTGCGCTGCGCCTGAAACAGGCGGGACGTCGCGTGGTGGTGCTGGAGGCCGGATGCGTGGGAGGGGGCGCGACCGGCGGAACCTCGGCCCATCTCGACGCCTTGCCCGACCAGGGATGCGAGAAGCTGATCAGCGACTTCGGTGAGTCCGCCGCCCGCCAGTTAACAGCGGGCCGGCAGGCGGCGATTGACCAAATCGAGCAGTGGACTCGCGACTTCCAGATCGACTGCGACTTCCGCCGCGTCCCCGCATTTGCCTACACCGAGGCGGCGGACCGGCTCAATCGACTGCACCACGAGTGCGACGCCGCCCGCCGGCTGGGCGTTCAAGCCACGATGGCTCGCGACATCGGCCTCCCCTTCCAATCCGCCGGCGCGGTGCGTTTCGAAAACCAGGCGCGGTTTCACCCCATGAAGTACCTGGCGGCCTTGGCCGCTCAAGTCCACGGCGACGGCTCCGCCATCTACTGCGGCTCGCGAGCCGAACCGCCCGAGGACGGCGAGCCGGTCATCGTCGCCACGCCGCACGGGCGCGTAACCGCCAAGCAAGTGCTGCTCGCCACGCATTCGGCCTATCTGGGTATCTCGCAGTTCGACATGCGGATGGCGCCGTACCAGTCCTACGTCATCGCGGCGCATGTCGCCGAGCCGCCGCCGGATGCACTGTTTTGGGATGACGCCGATCCCTACCACTACACCCGCCGGGCGAACTCGGAGGAGCCGAGCCTCTTGCTCATCGGCGGCGCCGATCACAAGACCGGCCACGGCGATGCGCCCGAAGCGCTGCGAAGCCTGGAGGAATACGCTCGCAGCCGATTTCGGGTGCAGGCCTTGCTGCAGCAGTGGTCGTCAGAGTTCTTCGAGCCGGCGGACGGGGTCCCGCTGATCGGCAAAGTCCCGATGCGGAACAACACCTACGTCGCGACCGGCTTCTCGGGAACCGGACTCACCTACGGCACGGCCGCCGGCATGCTGCTGGCCGATTTGCTGCAAGGCGCCGAGCCGCCGCTGGCGGAGGTGGTGTCGCCCGCGCGGTTCAAGCCGCTGGCCGCCGCAAAGGAGCTGATTCGGGAAAACGTTGATGTCGCCGCGCGCTTTGTGGCCGACCGCTTCGCAGGCGACAAGATCGATTCCTGGGACGAGCTCGCCCCGGATGAAGGGCGTCTCGTCACTTTCGAGGGGGAGCAATTGGCGGCCTATCGTGATGAGCAGGGCCGGCTCCATGTTTGCTCACCGGTCTGCACCCACGCCGGCTGCCACGTTCACTGGAACGGTCTGGAGAAGACGTGGGACTGCCCCTGTCACGGCGGTCGATATTCCGCCGCCGGAGAGCGCATCTACGGACCTCCGCCGAAAGATCTGGAAGACAAGACTCCTGTGGCCGAAGGGCGCCGGTGATTCGCCTTCGGGGCGTGACCGCCGCCGCGCAACCGTTACACGCGGCAATCCTGGAGCCGCCCCGCCGTTACGGTTTGCGCTAGCCGCGGAAACGGCTGCCGCCGGGTGCAGATTCGCCGGCGGCCGTTCCGATGGAATGGTGCGGTCGGCAACTTCGGCGCCAGGAGGGATTCGATGACGCGCGAGCAAATGGGCGTGGCGACGGTTTCGGTGGATGTGAACTTTGACGGCCCTGCGGGCCGGGATGCGACGGTCACCCGCTTGCTCGAGTTGCTGGATCGATACGCGGTTCCCGCCACCTGGGCGTTGCCGGCGCCGGGCAAGTGTACGATCGCGCCGCGAGTGCTGGAGTCCGGCGCATCGCACGAGATCGCCATCCTGGGCGATGCGCGATGGGTGGGCCAGACCGCCGGACGCGGCCGCTTCGCCCTCGAGTTGGCGCGCCGTGCAAGCGAGGCCCGCGACGCTGGATTCACAGTTCGCGGCTTAGCCGTGACGGGCGCGCAGGTCCCGCGCGATCATTACGATCTGCTGGTCAAACACGGGATCAGTGCGGTGCGCCAGCCGCGCTCCGTGCCGGGTCGGCGCCTGCGTCATCTTCAGCCGCAATCGCTGCGTCACGGAGTAATGGAGATTCCTCCCTCGGCCGTCGTGCCTGAGTCGCGGCGGTGGTTGAGCCGGGGCGCCGGCCGGGTTGCAATTGTCCGCGCGGCCGCCGCTGCGGAAGTGGCGCACCTCGTGGTGGATGCTGCCAGATGCGCCACAGACGATCCGCGCCTGCGGGCCGTCGAGAGCGCCCTTCGCGACATCTGCCGTCGTTGCGGCGACGGGACGCTTCGCGTCGCGACGCTGGACGATCTGGCGGAGGAAGCGACTGCGGCGGCGCCCGCGGTGCGGGCTCGCTCGATCCTGCGCGCCGCGTAAGTCTGACCTACTCTTGAGGAGAGCGCCCGCGGTGCGCTCACACCTCATGATGGGCGACGGCGGACGATGAGCGACCGGGGAGAGTTGAAAGATCTGCATTCGTCATTTTCGCCGCAGGTATTCGCCACTGCTCGACGTAGCACAGTCACGGAGATTGCCCGGGGCCGTCGGCAGCTTCCTGAATTCCCTCGGGCGCGCGGCGTTTTCGAATTTCCTGCGCGACCTTCGTTAATGAACGACGCGATTGCCACCAGAGCAGGCTGAAGGTAATCGCAGCCAGATAGCCGACAACGGTCACGATTACAAAGAAGCAATAGGTCTTGATGGACTCGATATGAGTCGTCGCCAAGGCGATCGAAAACGACACGGCGATCGATACAACGGAAACTGCGAGGTTGAGATAGAGCGATTCGGGCGATCCGCGTTCAAGTGATTCGAGTTCCGCCTCCGTGATTTCAAAGATCGTCAGCGTCTCCAGCCGCACGCGATGAATCGCCGGGTCCAATTGCCGTTTCCTGGTCATGAGGCGCCCTGGAGAATGCGAGCCGACGCGCTGACGCTTCCGGCATACCCGCCCAGGTCGATTACGAGGTGCCAATGGCCGGCGTGCGGCGGCGCCAGCGTGACGGGCGACTCCTTTGCCAAGCCGCCAAAATACCGGTGCTGCGCTCCTCGCCGGTATTGATTGAAGTTCGCGTCATCCATGAGGCGGACGTTCGCCTGCTTGTCCAGCACGACTTCCACGGCATCGTTCGCGTCCAAATCGAATTCGTAGTGTAGAAAATTCATAATCGACTCGTCCTCGCACAAGCTCTGTGTCAAAGCAATTTTACGAGATGTCCCGCTCGAGCGACAGATGTTTCTTGCGCCAGTCGATCACACCGGCGCTGGCCGCCAGTTTTCGATGGCGTCGTCGTCGGCTTTCTCCAGCGGCGTGTAGCGGGGGTGGCGAGACTCTTTGTAGGGATCGTTGCGGCGGGCGTTGTAGCAGCAGATGAGCGACCAGCGGGGATGCTCGGAACGGTTCTGGTCGCTGCGGTGCAGGAGGTTCGAGTGAAAGAAGAGTGCGTCCCCCGGCTGCGCCTCGATGTACGCCAGCGGCGTTCGCTCCAGGAGGGCGGCGACGCGCTCCATGTCGGCGCCGGTCTGGTCGCCGGCCTTGATGTGGTCGATCCGCCCCAGGTGGTGCGAGCCGGGAATCACCTGCAGGCAGCCGTTCTCGCGGTTGGAGGGCGTGACCGCGATCAGGCAGCTCGCCAAGAGCGGGTAGAGGCAGCCGTTGTTGTACCAGTAGCCGTAGTCCTGATGCCATTCCCAGGCGCCGCCGACCCGCGGCTCCTTGAGCATCATCTTCATGTGATACAGGTAGACCTCGCCCCCGAGCATCTGCTCCATCCGGTCCACGATCCGCCGGCAGCGGGCGAACATGCTGTACAGGTTATCCCCCACCGAGTTCCAAAGCGCCAGCTTCGTCTCCTGCCCCGTAGCGTCCTTCCGCCCATACGCAGAAGCGGAGAGGCTCGGGTCCGCCTGCGCGTACTCCAGCAGCCGCGCCATTTCGTCCGCGTCAAAGAGAGAACGAGCGAGGAAGTATCCGTCCCGCTCGTAAGCGGCGAGTTCGTGCGGGGTGAAAAGTGTGGTCATCGCGTCTCCTAAGAAAAGGCCCGACCGTACCGTCGATTTCGCCATTTTATTTGAACATCCCGCGTTCGTCAGCGAGAGCCGTAACGTGTCGGGGCTGTTCCGGCTTCGTGGGTTCGGGGAAATCTTGATCTGGCGGTTCTTTCCTGCTCGAATAACCGCACCGTGTCCTGTCTATTCTCAAAGTGCTTGGCGCCTATGAGGTGGTCGGATGAATGCAGATTTGCCAATCGAAAAACGGCGAGGGATGGATGCTGGGTGGTGGGAGGAGCGGGGACACTGGAGCGCCGCCCAAGTGGCCGCTCCGTGTCTTCAGGTTGCCGAGGCTTTATCCCGAACTTCAGACATGCAGCACCGCGTCTGGGACGCCTTCGATCCCGAGTTAGCGTTCTGCGATGAATGGGAGCAGGTGATCATTGTTTACCAGTTGCGCGGCCATCGGTGGACGTTGCTTGATTCCCCGGGCAACCGGATTCTGTGGGACACGGCGGAGAAGCTCTCGCGGAAGCTCTCGACGCAAGCCGTGGTCCATGCCTACGAAAACACCGGCGGCGTCTATGGATATGCGCTGTGGCAGAAGGGCCGCTGCGTGGAGGAGTTTTCCTGGGGAAGCACGCCGGCGTTCGACGACTCGAACCGCGAAGAGCATCTGGCGGAAGGCTGGAGCCTCAGTGATGACAATTACCGGCAATTTCGCTCGAAGCGACTCAAGGACGTGGATATGAACAGCGACGAGGCGCTCGACCTTCCGAATCGGACGGCGACCGATCTCGATCTATACATTCCCTGCGATGTATGGGACGTCTCGGAACATGGCGTCGCCCTGTCTCCGCCATGGTCCCGAGACGATATCCAGGAAGCGAAGATCGTGTTGTCGAACTGGTAAACTGCGCCGCCCGGCGCCGCCTGAAGCGCCTTCGATCCCTAACGCGCGACCATCAGCGAGCTGTGGCGCTGCTCGCCTGTTCGGTTCCCAGGCGAGCCGGTATCATGAGCGCTGCGTCTCTTGAGGACGGACCGGAGGGGCGCGCTTTCACACGCCCCGGAGGGGCGCAGGCTGTACCCACGGGCGGAAGCCCGTGGGTGCGAGCCAAAAACAAAAAGTGAAGCCCCGAAGGGGCGACAGAAAACGTGGCGCGACCGTTCTGTCGCCCCCTCGGGGCTGATCTCAGAAATGCTTGGCGTCGCGATTCCAGGAGCTTACGCTCCTGGCTACACGCCTTCGCCCCTTCGGGGCGGGCAAAGGCGCAACTGCAAGAAGCGTGAGCAAGGACGGTTGTTCGTTCCTCGCTTACGCTTCGAGTTGGTGAAGTCGCTCGTCCATCGTTGCGACGCATGGGCGCCGATACTCACAGGAAAATCATCATCCCGCCGTTATGAAGACTGACGAACTACGCGAAAAATATCTCGCTTTTTTTGAAACGAAAGGCCACACGCGGCGGCCCAGCGATGTGCTCGTCCCCACTTGGGACCCTTCCGTGCTGTTCACGCCTGCGGGGATGAACCAGTTCAAGGATCATTTCCTGGGGAAGGTGAAGCTCGACTTCACCCGGGCGACCACCTGTCAGAAATGCCTTCGCACGGGCGATATCGAGAACGTCGGCCGCACGGCGTACCACCATACGTTCTTCGAGATGCTGGGGAACTTCAGCTTCGGCGATTACTTCAAGCGCGAGGCGATCACGTGGGCGTGGGAGTTTCTCACCGAGAAGAAGTGGCTGGGCATCGACCCGCAGCGGCTCTCGGTGACCGTCTACCTGGACGACGACGAGGCGGCCGACATCTGGCACAACGAAGTCGGGCTGCCGACCTCGAAGATCGAGCGGATGGGCGAGGACGACAATTTCTGGCCGGCCGGGGCGCCGTCGCAGGGTCCCGACGGCGTGTGCGGGCCGTGCAGCGAAATCTTCTATCACACGGATCGCGGCTCGGTCGAGATTTGGAACCTGGTGTTCACGCAGTTCAACCGCGTGGGCGACCCGCCCGACAATCTCCGCCCGCTCCCCAGCAAGAACATCGACACGGGCATGGGGCTGGAGCGGGCGGCCGCCTCGCTGCAAGGAGTCGAGACGAACTACCACATCGATATCCTGCGTCCGATCGTCGAGGCGGCGGCGGAGGTGTGCGGGCTGAAGTACGATTCGAAATCCGACAACGGCCGGCGGCTGCGGCGGATCACCGATCACGTCCGCACCTGCACCTTCGCCGTGCATGAGAACGTCTACCCGGGGCCGAAGAAGGAGCGCTACGTCATCAAGCGGTTGCTGCGCCGGGCGGTGCTGGACGGATACCAGATGGGCGTCCACGAGCCGTTCCTCTACCAGCTTGTGCCGGTGGTGGTCGAGATGTTGAAGACGCCTTACCCGGAGCTTACGGAGACGGCGTCGCGGGTCGCCAAGGGAATCGAGAACGAGGAGAAGGCCTTCTTCTCGACCATCAAAGCCGGCCTCAACCGCATCGAGAAAGTGTTCGCGGAGATGGAGTCGCACGGCCGGGCCGTGGTCGGCGGCGAAGCGGTCTTCGAGCTTTACGACACCTACGGCTTCCCGCCGGAGCTGTTCGAGACGCTGGCGGCCGAGCACAACTTCGCCATCGACTGGGACAAGTTTCGCAAGCTCATGGAAGGCCGCGGAGGCGAAGCCGTCGGCCCGGTGTTCAAGACCGGACCGATCGAGGCGATCAAGCGCACCATGCACTCCACCACGTTCCTCGGCTATGAGACGACGTCGGCCGAGGCGGAGGTGTGCTTCATCGTCGCCCAGGACCACCTGTGCGAGCATCTGGCGGAAGATGGCCACGACGCGCCGATCCGCGTGATCCTCGATCGCACCCCCTTCTACGGCGAGGCGGGAGGACAAGTCGGCGACACGGGAGATATCATCGGCGAGCGTTTTCGTTTCGAGGTGACCGACACGCAAAGGGACGGCGAGCTGATCATCCACATCGGCCATCTCCGCAGCGGCGAGATGCGGGTCGGCGAGAAGGCGACGGCCCGCGTCGAAACGCACCGCCGGCAGGGGATCCGCCGGGCGCACTCGGCGACGCACCTTCTGCACCATGCTTTGCAGCAGGTTCTCGGCGGTCACGCGCAGCAGCAAGGCTCGAAGGTGGACGACGACTGGCTGCGGTTCGACTTCGCCAACATGGCCCCGGTGAACGAAGAGCAACTCGGCGAAATCGAACGCAACGTGCAGGAGAAGGTCGAGCTCTGCGCCGGCGTGAAGTGGGAGACGGTGCCGCTGGCCGAGGCTCGCAAGCAGGGAGCGATGATGCTCTTCGGCGAGAAGTACCCCGATCCCGTGCGGATGGTCTCGATGGGCGATTTCAGCCGCGAATTGTGCGGCGGCACGCACCTGGACAGCACGGCCGACGTGGGGCCATTTGAGATAGTGAGCGAGGAGGCGGTGTCGTCCGGCACGCGACGCATTGTCGCGCTCACCGGAGACAAGGCGAAAGAGCATGCCCGCCGCGTCGAGGAGACGCTTCAAGAGGCGGCGAAGCTGCTGGAGGTTCCGCCGCAGGCGGTCCCGGAGGCGGTCAAGAGTCTCGCGATCCGCGTGCGCGCGCTGAAGAAGCAAGTATCCAGCGGCGGCGGCGCGGCTGAAGTGGAATCGAAGCCGACATCATCACCGTCGGATGAGAAATCGGATCATCTGCAGCTCAAGGCGGCGTTGCACGAGGCGGCCCGGCTGCTGAACGTCGGGCCGTTCGACGTGCCGGAGCGAATCGGCTCGCAGCTCGAGGAGATCCGCCGCCTGGAGGAGCAACTATCGCAGCTCAAGCAGTCGGGCGCCCACTCGGCGGACTCGCTGTTGGAGAAGGCGGAGGAAATCGGCGGCGTGAAGGTGATCGCCGTCGAAACCCCCGGCGCCAACTCGAACCTGATGCGGCAATGGATCGACCAGTTGCGCAAGAAGACCAGTCCCATCGCCGTGCTGCTGGCGGCCCGCGAAGGCGACAGCAAGGTGCTCCTGGTGGCCGGCATCAGCCGCGACCTGGTAGACCGCGGCCTCAGCGCGGGTAAATGGGTCCAGGCGGTCGCGAAGGTCGTAGACGGCGGCGGCGGCGGCAAGCCCGACATGGCCCAAGCCGGCGGCAAAGATCCGGCCAAACTTCCCCAGGCGCTCGAGACCGCGAAGCAGGAGATCGAGCAGGCGCTGGCCAAGTCGCCTTGACGCGATTCGCTTCCCCCACTAACCTTCGCAGCCATTTCCGTGAATGTGCCGCCTCGTTCGCCCTGGCGCCATGACGATTCGCCCTTTGCGATTCGGCCGGTCGCCCGGGTGGGGTTGGTGGCCGTCGGACTGGTGCTGGTGGGGTTGTTGGGCACGGCGGCGATGCTGCCGCCGGCGGAGCGGGGATACGGCACGCATCGGCAATTGGGGCTGCCGCCGTGCTCGTTCATGACCCTCACGGGCTCGCGATGTCCGTCGTGCGGCATGACCACCGCCTGGGCCCACATGATGCGGGGACGCGTAATTCAGGCCGCCGCCTCGAACGTCGGCGGATTGGCGCTAGGGGTTGTGGCCGCGGGGGTCGGCCCGTGGGCGCTGGCTTCGGGACTGCGGGGCAGATGGATGATCGGCAGGCCGCGGGAATCGTGGGCCGTGGCCCTGACCGCGGGGGTTGTGACCGTCACGCTCATCGACTGGGCCTTGCGGCTCTATTATTGGCATTAGCCGCGCGGCGCTAGCCTCCGGTTCATTTGGAGAGAACCGGACGCTAGCGCGTCGCGGCTGATGAATGCAGGGGGTAGTTGCTGCACATCTTCGATCGGCGAGGGAACGCCATGCACGGCAAATCGTACGGCCGCGGGATGCTGGCCATGATGGGGATCGCCACGGCGCTGTTGTCGCTGGGGGGCTGCGCGATCATCAATCACCTGCTTTACGTGACGCAGGGCGCCAAGATTCCCGCGGAGTTCGACGGCCTCAAGGGAAAGCGCGTGGCGGTGGTGTGCGTCTCGCCCAACGACGACTTCGGTCCCGGCTCCACGTCGGTCGATTTGTCGCGCGGCGTGGAGACGCTCCTTCGCGAGCGGGTGAAGGACATCAAGATCGTCCGCCATGAGGAAGTAGCGAACTGGATCGACCGCAACAACTGGCGCCACGATTACCTCGACATCGGCCGGGGCGTGAAGGCCGACATGGTGGTGGCGGTCGACTTGGCCCACTTCAGCCTTTACGAAGGCTCGACGCTCTTCCAGGGCCGGGCCGACTTGCAGGTTTCCGTGTTCGACATGAGCACAGGCGGGACCAAGGTCTACCAGGCGACGCTGGACGACTTCAGCTTCCCCGCCCGCGGCGCCCAGCCGGTGACCGACATCTCCGAGGCCAAATTCAAACGCGCTTTCGTGGCGATTCTGGCCCAGAACATCGGCCGCAACTTCTACGACTATGACATTCAGGAAAACATCGCCCCCGACGCCGCCTCGCTTACACGTTAGAGAATCGCGGGCGTGAGGTTGGTGGCGCGGGTGGTAGGCCTAACGCGGCGGCCGTTACACGCGGGAGAGCGTGTCGTCGAGGGCGTCGCCCCAGCGGAGCGGGATGAGGGTGCGGAGGCCCTTGTGCTGCTTGGGGAGGTAGTAGCCGTCCACCAAGTCGCGGGCGGTGGCGGCGGCGGCGCGGGCGGCTGTCACCAGCGGCGGCTCATCGAGGCTCCATTGTGCGTCGGGGTTGGCTTCGGCCGATTCCAACAGCGCGCCCAGCCACCAGGCGATGTTGTCGCCGCAGGCGATCGCCAACTCGCGGACGTTCGGGTCCTGCCTGCGGGCCATGTGGAGCGCCAGCAGGCGACGGCAATGCGCGATCAAGCCGGCCGGCGAAAGTGCGTCGTCGGGAGCGGCGGCCGCCACCGCCTCGATGCGGCCTTTCAGTTTCTCACCCATAATCTTCGCCTCGCTGTGCTCGTGCAGACGGCGGCGCCTGCTCAAGCCGAGGCGTTCCCCGTCAATCTGAGCCAGGGCGTTTTTCGAGCTGACGAGGTAGCGGCATGTGGGATCCGCTCGCTCCACCGCCACCACCATCGCAAGCTGCAGGCGAAGGAAGTTGTGCCGTTCGGCGAGCGTCCGCGACAGCGCGGCCCAGTCCGCGGCCGATTCGCCCGCGAAATGCGGCGCCGCGGCCCAGGCGGACGCCGTGTGACTCAGCTTCTCCAGCAGGTCAAGCCACTTCGCCTTCGCCTCTGTCGCGCCGCTGGCCCAAGGCGTCAGCGAGATTGCTTCGGCCGACGCGTCGTAAGGGTGCACGAAGGCCGCCAGACGCTCCAGGATTCCGCACGCCTCGGCGGCCAGCGGATCGACGGGCGATAGTGGCCGCACCGCCGCCAGCGTTTCGGCCAACGTCGCCGCCAACGTCGCCGCGTAATGCTGCGGAGGGAGCAACATTCCCGCGTCGCCGAACAAGTCGAACAAGAGCAGGTCTGCCGAGCGGACGGCCTGAACCAGGTCGTCCGGCAGCGGCGGCCTTTGGTCCTCCGGCAGCGCGGCGGTGTACTGCGCTTCCGACACCGGCGCCCGGATGTCGAGAAACTGCACGACCCGCTCTCGGACGTGCTCGATCAGCTCATACGCCTCCTCGGCTTCCACGCGAATGGGGGAGCCGCCGCGACCGCGACGGGCCAGTCCCGAGGGAACCGACGCTCGCCAGCGAGCGGCAATGTCGTCGCCGTGCTTGAGGTATTGCCAGCACGCCCACGACAGCTCCGTCAGCGAGAGCGTCGGCGCCTCCGCCTCCAGCGCCGCCTTCTGCGTTTCCTCGACGTACCGCTGAAGCATCTCGATCAGCGAAGGGCGGCGGCGATCTTCATCCATCCGCGCCATTCGCTTTTTGCGGCTTCGCCAGTGCTGGGCGACCACGGCTCGGTAATCGGCATCGTCGATCGCCTCTGCTTTCCATAGACTGTGGTGGAACTCCAAGGCGCCGCAGCGCAAGGCGCGATCGCGGGCCTCGGCCGAGTCGTGCGGCAAATCGAAGAACGGCGCCGCGGCGGAAGCGTCTTGATGCCCGGCCAGCGTCGCCCGCACCCGCTGCTCAATGCGACGACGGACCGCGGGAGAGCGCGTCGCTCGGTAGCGGCGCCACAGCGAGTTCCGATGCTGCTCGAACTCCTCATGCTCGTCCGCCGAAAGGCGCGGCTCGAACAGGTCGCGGCGGATCAAGTCGCTCAACGCCGGATTGGCCAGCTCGATGGCGACATCACACTCAGCCAACTGTTTTGGCTTCAAAGGCGGCTGCCGGCGGACCGCCGCCTCGGCCTGGACGATGGTGAGGATGGGGCTCAGCACTTCAGGCCGGACCGGTCCCAGGTAGAGCTGCTCCAGGACCGCCTCGCGCTGCCGTGGGGGAAGGACCGTCAGCCAGGCGATGAAGGCGCTCGACTCGCGACGATTGGGAGGAGCGATCGCAAACCGGCGCCGGCGGAAACCGTCTTCCAACAGCAATTGCTGCTGGGGGTCCAGTCGATCCATCCGCCGCTCGACGAACGTCCGCAGGTTGCCCGTCCAGTGGACGAACTGCGTCAGCCGCGCCGCCGCGGCCTTCACCTCCGCCGGCAGTGCATCGCTCCCGCACGCGGCATCGTTGAGCGAGCTGGGCGCCTCTCGGCACGCGTCTTCCAGCATTTCCAGCATCTGCCCCGAAGGCGCCGGCGCCTGCCACTGGCCGATCATGCCTGCAATCCGCCGAGCCTCTGCGTAGTTTTCCGCCCGATACGGCGCCTGGCGGAGTTGCTCCAGCATATCGAGGACGGCATGCGGTCCTTCGACATCGGCGGGGTCCGAGCAGCGCTTCAACATTTCTACGCGTTTTTGCGTCAGTCGCAACCCGGCCTCGAACCAGCGGCGTCCGAGCGTTGCGAGCTGCTTCATGCGTCGCCGCCACTCCTGCTTCGAAAAGTAAGGAGGCGGGCCGTCGATGACCTCTTGCAGGCAAGTTTGCACTTGCGCCAACAACGCCGGCCGCTCCAGGTATGCCTCGATGATCTTCAGGCACGAGGCGGCTTCCCGGCCGAGGGCCGCGTCGCTTTTCATCGGTGACACGTGCCGCTGAACCAAGGACAAGGCCCGATCCAGCTCGACACGCCAATGCTCTTGCGCGACGGCGCCGTGAACCCACGCCGCTTGATCGGCGACTTCCTCGGCGTATTTGAGAAACGCGACGACGGGAGAATCTCGCCGCTGCGACTCAATACGTTCGCGGAGGTCTTGCAGCGACTGGTGCAGCTTGTTCAGGCAGGGCGGGGGCGTCTCCAAGCGAGCGAGGTCATCGTATGCCTGCTCGATCAGGCGACGTCGCTTCTTTGATAAGCGGCCGGTCAAAATCACCTGAAGCAGCTCGCGCAGCCGCGTGATGTCGCACGGCCGGCCGGCGCGGATCGCGGATTTCATCACGGCCGCCAACTCGACCCAGGCCCGGGAACCGGCGAGCGATTGCTGGAGCACCTGGAACAGCCGACCCCGCCGGCGGCGGCAGCACTCTCCGGGGCCGGCGCCGCAGGAGAGCCGATTAGTCGCCTCCACGCAGGCGGCGATGCGCTCGCTGAGTTCGGCCATTTGAGCCGGCGCCATCCGCCGCGGCGCGGGCTGGTCCAAGCTCTGCCGCAGCTCTTCGATCGCGGCGCCGGCGATCCAGCGGCTCGCCGTTCGGGACGCGTCACTGTAGGCGGCGGCCTCGGCGGCAAGTGCTTGGTAGAGCAACAGTGCCTCGCCCACGGCGCCGGCAGCGATCGGCGGATCCTCTTGCAGGCATTGCAATTGGTTCTCCACCCACTCGGGGGAGAGCGGCGATTCCCCTCCCAGCCTGCCGGGGGTGAGATCGGCGCCGCCGGCCAGCAACGCCGCCACCATCGCGCCCAGCTCCCCCGGTTGAAGGACGTCATAACTTTGAACGCCCGAGATCGCTTTGGTCAGATTCCCCTGCGCCATGGATTTTTCCGCCTTACGCAAGAACGACACCCCTTTCAGCCTGAGGAGAGGACGCAAAACGACACAATCCTCCCCTCTTCATGACATCCGCGGACGGGATTTCTGACAGATCGCTCGCCAGCAGTTTTCCAAGTCCGCAGGGAAAGCGACGACGCGGCCGTGACAGGCCGATCGCATTATTGCAGGAGGCGCCGCAGGACTCGTGCGCCCGGCGCTTCCGCGTGGTGGGCGGGAAAGCGGACACTCCGTTGTCTGTGAGATGCGAAATGCAGGACACGCCGCCTCCTCCGCAGGTTCTGACCAGTCGTTCGGGCGAGCTGCTCCCCCCCCTGCCGAAAACGTCGAGCGGACGCGGCAGAGGAGGCAATTCAACATAGCGGCGGTCGTCATTGAACAACGAGCCGACTCGGCGCAGGCGCACATAAGGGCAACGAGCCGTCAGGCAGCGCGCTGCACGCCAAATCCGGCTCGCTCAACGGCCGAGGCGCCCCTTCGAGACATCCGAGAGGCGACAGTTAACAGTAGAGGCGCGCCGTGCGGGAGTGGAGCAACAAACCGTTGCTATTAGGCGGGGACAGAAAGCGGCCGGCCGGCGAGCCAGCGACCCGATTTGTCGATGCAGCGGAGAATCGACTCAGCAACCGCAATCGTCACCACGCATCGCGTGACAAGCCGCCGGAACAATGCGAACGAAACGATCTGCGCCTTGGCGGGTTTATCGACCCCAAGCAACACGAATGCCCCTTTGGCCTTCGCGGCGAGGCGGCGTTCGATGTCGGGCAAGGGATGAAACGTCTGAAGCGCCTCGCGGATCTCCGGGTTGTCCAGCCGATTCCCCGAGCGATCATAGGGCAGGTACATCACATCGCCCGCGAATGTCTTCAAGCTCTTGTGCGGCGCCAACCTCCGCTCGCGGAGCGCCTTGTAGAGAAAGGAATTCTTACCGTCGCCGACGCTCATGAAAATCACCTCGGCCTTGCTCCACAGAGCCTCCCAGTCTTCTCTGGTCCGAGGATCGTCGCAGCGGACGCCCGGGATTTTTCCTGCCGCTTGGACAACCTGGCGAGGGCTGTAGGAATCGTTGTCGCGGAACACGTCGCAAACGTCCTCCAGCGCGGGGCCGATCGTGACGCCGGTCCAGTCCTCTAGGCTGAGATTCAGCAGCGCCTCCAAGGCGCAGTAGGCGCCGGGTCCGCCGGGAGTGAGGATCGTCGGGCTCCAGCGGCCGCGCCGCGGCGCTTCCACCTGGACGTACTCGACGATCCGGCCCGCCATGCAGTCGGCGACCAGAGGGAAATAACGGGTGTCGTCGACGACATCGAATTCAATGGGCTGATAAACCTCTTGCAGTTGTTCTCCAAGGCGGGCGTCGCGGCGCACGCGGATCGGCGGCCCCACAAAGTCGGTGAGGTAGCCGATGAGCGTTTCGCACGCGCGATTGACTTCCTTTCGGCGCGGACCGGGTTTGGTCGTCGCCTCATCCGGATTGAGCAACCTTGAGACGAAGGATCGGTCTTTGTCCAAGAGGCGGGACAGCGCTGCTTGCGAAGGAGTCTTCTCGACGTACAGAGCCTTCAGCTGGCGCCAAAGCGCGTCGCATCGTTCCTGCTCGTCCATGTTCGCGTTCCTCGAGAGGAAAGGAGGGG
>JAHWKS010000026.1 GCA_019347795.1 Planctomycetota bacterium
TCGACCATCACGCGCTGCAGCGGGAAGGATTCGTCCCGAAGGGACGCGCGCCAATAGCCCGCCGATTCATCGGTGGGACGCGGAATCGCCATCACCATCATTCGAGTCCCGTCATTCATGGCCCTTCTCCGCCACAGGCCGTATTCGGCCCGACCTTTACGTCGGTCGGCTTCATGGATCCGGGAATCGCCGACCAGAATCGACTGGTTCGTTCTTCCCGCAGACCGGGATTTTGCGGTACAATCTCACTATGACTGCGAAACTGAGCAAAGAACTGGCGGACGCCCTGCACGCGACCGGCGGGAGGGAACTCGAAGTCGTCGATCCACACACGAACCGTACGTACATGATTGTCGACAGCGACATTCATCGTCAGGCGAGGGAAGCGCTGCGCCGTCAGCAAGACCGCGACGACATCGTTCAAGGCATTGCAGAAATGGAAGCGGGCGAGGGGATTCCCGTGACGGAGGCTCGGAAACTCACGCGGGAGCGACTTCTGGCTCGTGAACAATGACGTTCCGCGTTATCGTACTTCCGCAAGCGAGACGTGACATCGACCGTAATGCGGACTGGTGGGCCGAGCATCACTCCGTCGAGCAGGCGTTGCAGTGGTCCGACGCGATCTACGACCAGATCGAGACGTTGGCGGACTTTCCCGAGAGTAACGCCTTGTCTGCCGAGAACGACGATTTCCCGTACGAAATCAGGGACAAACTTCTCGGGCTCGGTTCCCGCCCCAGCTACCGGGCCGTCTTCACGCTCAAGGACGACACGGTTTACGTACTGACCGTGCGTCGCGGCGCCCAGGACGTCCTCCGGCCGGATCAGATCGATCCGCCGTCCGCTGAGTAGCCCCCGCGCCCGTCGGAGCGGATCGTCTATTCTCGCAAAACGGCTTCCGATTTCAATGTCGGGATCGCGCCCCCGAAAGACGTGATCGAGTCATCGCCTCACCCGCTCAATGTTGATACGCACAGGACGCGCGGCTACTTTGGAGCGAGACTGCCTGTCAACCTCGCACCATCTTTGTGGAGAACCTCCCATGCTGCTGCGAATCATGCTCGCGACGTGTGCATTCCTGGGAGTTTTCCTCACACAGACTGCGGGACTGGCGGATTTCTCCAGCGAGCTGATCGCGCGGGGGAAGCGGGCGACGGCTTTGGTCATTCAGAAGTCGGGGCGGGTGTTCGGCAGCGCGTTCTGCATCGATGAGGCGGGGCTGTTTGTCACCAACGCGCATGTGGTCGGCGGGCGGGAGGACGAGGAAACCACGCTGGTTATTAATAGCGGCCAGCGCGATGAGAAGCTCATCCGCGCGCGGGTGCTGCGGATCGACGCCGAGCGGGACCTGGCCTTGCTGCAGGCCCATGATCCAGAAGGACTGACCAGCCTCGCTCTCGGGAAGGATGACGATCTGTTCGAGACGAAGCGGGTGGCGGCGTTCGGCTATCCCTTTGGCATCGCGCTGGCCGGCAGGGGGAAGCATCCCAGCATCAGCGTGAACGTCGGACGGATCACGGCCCTGCGGCGGGAGGAGGACGTCCTGCAGCGCATCCAGTTCGACGCGCAGGTGAATCCCGGCAACTCGGGCGGGCCGCTCCTGGATGAGGAAGGGAACGTGCTGGGGGTGGTCGAGTCGGGCATCGTCAAGAGCGGCGTCTACATGGCCATTCCCGTCAGCCAGGTGCGGGACTGGCTCCGCGAGCCGGTGATCCTCGTCGAGCCGCGGGAAATCGACTTCGCTCGCCGCTGCGAGGAGGTCGAGTTCACCATCCGCGTGGCGACCGTCGGACAATCCCTGCGGCCGAAGCGCGTGGAGTTCTCGCTGGGCGAGGATGATCGCTCGCGCCGCACGCAAGAAGCCCGGGCCGGGGACGACGGCGCCTACGTGGTGAAGATGCAGCCGTCGCCGCCCCCCGCGCCCGATCGAAGCGTGCACGTCTCGGCCAGGCTGAAGGACGGATACATCCGCGGCTACACCTCCAACGCGAAGCTCAAGATCGGCGAACGCGAAATCGAGTTAAGCGACATCCGGCGGATGGAGCGAGACGGCGAGCAGTGGCGCATCGCTACCAGTCAGGACGACGAATTCACCGCGGATGCGGCGCCGCAGGTCAAGATCGCCATCGCGCTGGATGATGAGGTCACGACGACTATCGAACTGTCCCGCGTCTATCAATTGATCGTCTATCCGCCCAGTCCCGCCACACGTCTGAGCTATCGGGTGGCGGTTTCCTTCACCGATGCGGAAACGGCCGTGCATAGGGGCGAGATTCCGCTGGTGGGCGCCGAAGCCGCGGCGGCGTCGGCGCTGGTCCCGCTCCCCGAGGAATCGCCCGACCCGGCGCCTCCCGAAGCAGCGGCGACGGCGGTCACGGAGCGCGTCGAGTTCAAGTTCCCCAGGAAGTACACGAATTTCTGCGTCGCCGCCCACGGCCGGTATTTGATCTTTCAGCTTGCCGAACGGAGCACGGCGCTCGTGTTCGACGTGACGGTCGGCCGCGTGGTGCAGGAACTGGAGGGGATCACCAGCGCCGACTTGCTGGCGGCCTCGGCCGACAAGCTCTTCGTCGTCTCGCCCGGCAAGATGATGGTGCAGCGATGGCGCCTGGAGGATTTCCAGCGAGAGAAGGTCGCTCGCATCGAAGGCGCCGACGCGCCGGTGGCGGCGTTTTGCGGCCCGGCCAGCGACGGGCCGCTGCTCTTGCGAGGCAAGTCGGCTCAGCTTCTCGACGCCGATTCGCTGCGTCCCCTGGCGCCGCAGGAGCGGGTGATCGGCGGCGGCGGACCGCACGGCTACACGATGCACGTCTCGGCCGACGGCCGAACCTTCAGCGGAATCCCCAACGGCTATGGTCCGGTGAACTACGACGTGATGCAGCTCCGCCGCGGGCGGCGGCTGTTCGCCTCGTACGGCAGCACCAGCAACGCCATCCGCTGGTCGCAGCCCACCGCCGACGGAACGCTCCTGTTGCTGCCCGGCGGCGGGGTCTTCAACGGCAACGGCCGGCAGGTCCAAGCCAAATGGCTCGACGGCGGCGCGCTGGTCGCCACGCTGCACCCGGCGTATTTCCTGGACCTGCGACTGGCGGCCGAGCAGCCCGACGGAAAAAAGGCCACCAGGCTCACGGTCTGCACCGTCGCCGACTGCCGGCCTCTCTACACGGAGTGGGGCTACGAGGAGCTGACGCCCAGTCGCATCAACTCCTGGCACGACATCGTCGGCGCGCTCCGCATCGGCCACGAATTGCGGGTCCAGTACGCGCCCTGGACGAAAACAATGATCACGCTGCCGGCGGGCAATGAGCGAATCATCCTCCGTCCGTTCGACCTGGAGGCCAAGCTGAAGGCTACCGACCAAGAGTACCTGTACCTGCTCTCCACGCCCCCGCTGGAGGCCCTCAAGGGAGAGGCAATGCTGTACCCGTTGCAAGTCCGAACCAGCGGCGGCGCCGTGAGCTTCGCATTGGAGGACGGCCCCCCCGGCGCCGTCGTCTCTGACGAGGGCGTCGTCTCCTGGGACGCCCCGGCAGAATACTCCGAGCCGTGGGCCAGATTCATCGTCTCCATCCGCAACGACTCCGGACAAGACACCTTCCACTCCTTCGAAGTCGCCGTACGCGACGCCGTCCAAGAGTTCAACCGGGCGGAGTGAGAGTGAACGAGCCGCCAATCGGCAACATCACCTCTATTACGCATCGCATAAAATGACTATGCCAAAAACGAAGCTGCTATTCGACCGCTATAACCTCAACCTGGCGGGCGAGTATCGCGTCGCCGCGGAGTTGTTGCTGCGCGGCGTCTTCGCGACAGTCACGTACGGAAACAAGAAGGGCGCCGACATCTTCGCCATTGGCGAAAACCGCCGCGCCGCGGTCGTCGAGGTCAAAGCCAGCCAAAAGAACCGCTTTGTGACCGGTCTCTACCAGAAGTACCCCGATCCGGAAAAACCCCACCCGGACTTTTGGGTACTATATTCGGTAGCTCGTCGAGGCGAAGTTTTCGAGGAACACTTCTTCGTCTTGACCCACGCAGAACTGGCCCAAATCCAGGGAAAGCGAAATTGCCACGGAGAAGAATTGACTTATGAAGAGTACGCTGCGCGAGTGAAGAAGGGCGTAGATAATGTGCGCGTCGATGATGTGAAGGCCTTTAAAGGCGCGTGGGACAAAGTCCTGGAGTTCTGCAACGACAAGCTCTGAATGCTTCACGCCACGGTGCGGTAGAGGTACTGCTGAAAGTCGGAAAACGCGTGGTTGATTTCCTTCGGCTGACCTTCCTGCATATCGATGGCGTAGACGCCCTGCCCGTTGGTCGAATTGGCGAACCGGATTTGTAGCTTGGCCGCGGTAGTTCTTCGCTTGGCCGACGCCTTGTCAGTTCCTCGTCCCACGCCTTCTGACTCGACGACCCCGAGCTTCGTGTTCCGGTAGATGAGCACGTAATCGGCGCTGAGAGCTTCCCGCGCCGCCAAAACATATGCTCGGCCGGCGTTTCGACTTCGTTCCTCGCGCAGACTCACGATTTGCCTTAAAGCACGCAAGTCATTTAATATTCAGGACTTGCGAAACAATGCTCCCGACTTGGAGGTTTGCGCTAAAGCACTCAACTACCCCCAAAAGGGGAGGTATCGCGCGTAGCGAGTGGAGCTAGTATCCGATTCGTCTAACTTCGTCTTTGGCTGCTCCAAGCAGCAGCGAGATCGTCGCGGATTTGGATTCGCCCAAGCCGAATCGCTCCCGTAGCGATTGGTTTGACATCCGTTTGCCGCTCAAGTATTGGAGCACGCAGTGCTGGTAACACGCGCGAATGCGATCGGGCTTGCTCATGTCGGTGAACTCCTGATGCGCGAAGAGAACGGCCGTCGTGCGAATCTCCCCGACCCGAAAATCCGGCGCCGGCAGTTGAAAGATCTCCGCCGCTCGAACAACCTTGTCAACGCCGCTTCCCTTTTCTTCACAGATCCCAAGCCGCCGCATGACGTCCGCCAAACGTTCGTTGCGAGAGCGGTATTCGTCGATGAATCGCGACGGAGGAATGGAGGGCACGCCCGGGTTCGAAATCTCGACGCGATCGGCATACATCTCGATCATCACCGAAGTTCCCGTCGCCGAGAAATCTTGATGCACGAGGGCGTTGGCGATCAACTCTCGCAGCGCTTGCTTCGGGAACATTTTCACTTCTTCGCGGATGGCGATTTCCAGATGCTGGTTCTGGGGCGCAGCGGCATGAACAAAATCCACCAGCCTCTCGAAATCGACGGCATACCCGCGCGTGCCAGGCACCTCGACCTTCGTCTTCAGCTTATCGACTCCATGGTACTCCACATACCTAGCTCCCTTCCGGCCCAAGGCGTGAGAGAATCCGTCGAGCCGCTTCGCCAGGAGGATCGCGGCTAAATTCGTCACGTTCCATCCGGCGGGCGATCTCGCGACGAAACCTTCGCTGGTAAGACGCTCCAAAACGCCCTTGCGGCTCTTTGGATACGGTATCTGCAGCAGGTCGAAATATGCCTGCGTATCCAGAAGAGCGATCACCTCGTCGGACGATGCGTCTGCCTTGGCGATTTCCTCTAGCCAATCCGGCTGGCCTTCGGCAAAGATCGCCCGCAACCGATCCTCGCTCATCGGGGCCAACTCTTCCCCGGCGCGCATGAGGTACGCGCCCTCCAATTGGAACGCCGTTCCGCGGGGCCGGCTGGGGATGTGGAACACGACGACCCGGCCATCGGGATGCGAGACTTCTTCAATATCCACCCGGAAGCCCAAAACTTGAAACAGCTTTGCCGCCATCGCCACGGGATCGTTGAATGCCGAAGTCCCCACGACCTTGCGCGGCGGCGTGTCTTGGATTCCCAGCAGCAGCTTTCCCCCACCCTCGTTGGCCAGCGCTACACAATACTTGTAGAGCTTTCGGTTATCCAGCTGCGTCTTCGCTTCCTTGAACTCCAGGTTTTGGTGTTCGGAACGCGCGGCCCGCCACGCGTCGATTTGGGCAACCGTTGTGGCCATGTTTCCGTCGCGCCTCCTACAGTTGTCCGCTAAAGGCTTGATGCAGCAGCTACTTCAACTCGTCCAGCGCGGCACTTTTTCGCTGGTAAATGGATTCGAGGCGCTCGGTTTCCTGGAGGTGCGTGTCGAGTTGGGAGGCGAGCCTTCCGTGGCGCCAAACGCCGCGCGAAAACGAGCTCCCAAATTCCCCCATGCGGTTCAACTTTACCGCGGAGCAGCGGGGCCTGCAACGAACGCCAACTGTCGCGCCAGCCGTCCACGATTTAACCGGGCGGAAGTCAAGGCGCCCACATTTCTAGCACCGCGTTACCGGTTCGCGTTGCCTCAGCGAAGACGCATGATCGATCCATCGACGGAATTCCACCCGCCGCCATCCGCGGGTCGGCTTTGCCATCGGTGGGCTTTCTCACTCATGCCGATTGATCCTGGCGCCGCGGGGAGTTACGTGCCGTGCAGAGGTTGCCGCGGGCGTCGTGGACTTCGGAGTTGAGGAGAAGTGCCGGGCGGATGAGCAAAGTTGGAAGCCCCGATTTTCCCGGCGCCTGCGCCGTCGCGCTCTGTGCATTGGCTGGAGGGGACGCTGGCGTGGAGAAGAATCGGCCACGCCCTCTATTATACGGTACGGATGTTCAGTTTCGTCGGTCGCGGGCCGAAATTCGACAGTTGTCGCGAGAAAATCGCTCCCGATCAGGCGTCGACTCGGATCGTAACTCTCTCCCACGGATGCACTTGCGGCGATTCGTGCGGCGGCGGGAAAAGTTGGGAAAAATTTTTCTCAGGCGCCGATCGCCGACGAAAAGCAAGCGGCTTTATCGCACGTCGCGCATGTATTCTACGAACTCGCGGTCGAGGGTTTCCCAGTCGGCGCCGAAGGCGGCTTGGAAGGCCGCCAGGCGGTCTTCCTCGGTGTCGTGGATAAGGGGCTTCTTGGCGGCGAGCATTTCGAGGTAGCCGCGGTAGTCGTCGAAGCGGCGGCGGAGCAGGTAGTAGTTGAGCGCCCAGGCCTCGGCGTAAGCGTCGGGGGCCGTCTGCGGGTTGTGGAATCGCCGGCTGCCCGCCACCAGCGTCTTGAGCGAGTCGGCCGGGCGGGCCCGGAGGTACTGGCGGAACTGGAAGAGCCGCTCGCGGTTCACGTCGCCGATCTTTCGCCATCCCTTGGAGCTTTGCAGGTCGGGCGTCTCGAAGTAGACGGCGATCCCTTCGCTCACCCAGAGAGGGATGTCGGCGTAGCGGGCCTGCAGCCCGCAGTTGAAGGCGATCTGGTGCGTCGCCTCGTGGATGATGGTGGCCACGGTCCGCTCCGCCTGCGGCCGCGACAACACCCGGTTGATGTGCGCCGCGGACGAGGCGGCCCGTCCCAGCCCGGCATTCTCGACGCCCGTGAGGTCGTACATCACCACGCGGTTGGTGCGCATGTTGTAATAGCCGATGACCGCCTCGGCGCCCTCGCCAAGGTCGGCCTGGGCGTAGCGGGCGTAGGTCGGCTTATCCGCGAAGATGATCGCCGGCAGCGGCGACTCGGGATCGTGCAGCTCAAAGCCGCGATGCGTCCAGTAGTTGATGAACGCCCGGTAGAGCCGCTCGTAGAGGGCGCCGCACCAGTGGGCGTAGGCTCGGGAGGTGTTGTAGCAGATGACGTAGTGGGCGGTGTCGTGCGTCTGGAAGCCTTCGGGCAACTCGGCCAGCAGTTGCTCCTTCAGCTCTTCGCGGTCCAGCGGGCGGAACGGGAGCGGATCGCTCCGTCGCCGGACGATCTCCTCCGGCTGCACCGCCCACAGCACGCCGCCGGGCGAAAGGAGCAGCAGCCCGCCGTCCTGCGACTCGACCAGCACCTTGCCTGCGATGTGATGCTCGCGGCCGTCCCGCAACAGCGAGACGTTCTCCATGGCGGCCGCGTGCGAGACCGCAAGCCCAGCCGCGATCAGAAAGATCGTAATGACAAAGCTGCGTTTCATGATTCCTTTCGTCCCGGACGCAGCGACGACCACGCCCCGATACCGGCAATGAAAACCCCGGCCAGCGCCGGCGTGAGCCACAGCCACCACGCGACGCCCGCCAGCACGCAGGCCGGCGCGAACCATCGCGCCAGCGCCTCGCCCGCATCATGGCGCCGCAGCAGCCAGACGAGAAGCCCCGACGCGGCCAGCCACAGCGATGCGATCACCCACATCACTTTGAGCTTTGCATCTTCCGCGGACGTTGCAAGAAGCGTGAGCGCCTCGTCCGCCCCCTGCACGGCGGCGCGTGCGGACGGGCCGGCGACCGCCTCGACGCTGGGCGGGACGGCGCCGCGAGCGGCCTCTTGCTCGGCTCGCTCGTGCAAAGCCACGGCGCCGTACCGCTGCGCCAGAAGCTTTTGCTCCTCATCCAGGGCCGGCAGCAGCGACTCCGACGGCCCGCCGGCGGCGCCCGTCGCCGCGCCGCGCCGCACCGCGAACCAGCGGCGAGACCAGGGAAGATACCAGCGCGCCAGCTCTTCAGGCGACTGCTCCGCCTCCACGTCGGCAGGCAAATCGACCAGCCCCGCGATGTTCCGCATGCGCAGCAGGTCCTGCCGGCTCGCGGAGATCCGCTGCGACGGCTCCGCCGCAAGCTGCACGCCACCCCCCGGCCGATGCACCGTCCACAGCGTCCGCTCGACCGGCAGATTCACCAAGACCGGCGCCGGAATGCTTACCGCCTCGCCCGTCGCCCCCGCTGGAACGCGGCCGATGTACACCACGGTCAGACGCATCGGAAGCCGCTCGCCGTGGAGGTCGAAGATGTAGCCGCCGTCGTCGCGCTGCGCCGGACTTACGGCCAAACCCTCGATCGAGGCGTGCACCAGCTCGGCGCCGGATGGCAGCCGCAACGTGCATTGCTTCAGCCCGGCCGGCTCGAGGTCGATGGTCGCGGTCGCGTGAAACTCATTCTCGCCGTGAAGAACGGCGTGAATGTCCACCAGCCGCACTTGCGGATCGCCGACCCGCTGCTCGACTTGCCGGATAACGGCGCCGTAACGCGGGGTGTTCACGACTCGATACGTCGCGTACGACGACGACGGCGCGCTGTCTTCCAGCGCCGGCGGCAGTACATCGGCCCGCATCCCGTAGGGGTCCCAGGCGATCGGCTGCCCCTGCCACGCCAGCGGGAGCACAAAGAACTGCGCCGTCTCGCCGAGCTCGAGCAGCTCGACATTCGGCGCCCGGAGCGATTCGCCGGGCGCCGGGCGGAGAAAACCGCGGATCCGCACGCGGGACTCGCCCGAAAGGGGCTGCTCCGGCCGATAGGTCAAGATGCGGCGGCGCAGGTGCGGCGCCTCGCGAGACTCCAGCCGCCCCGGCGGGTCCACCGTGAAGGGGCCGGCCATCCGCTCCGGCGCCTCCAGGCGCAGCACGTCGATGGTTCCCTGATTCACCCGGAAATCCAACTCGGTGCTGACGATCCACGCATCTTCCCGCGGCGTGAGCGTAGTGGCCATTTGCCGCTGCGAGGCGCGCGGGCGGTTCGGCGCCACATCCACGATGAGCCGCGGCGGCGCTTCGCCGTCGAGCGTCGCCGAGTACGCCGCCGCCAGCCGGCCGGCGTCCTGCAGATGTTCTCCCAGCGGCGCGTCGGCCACCGGAGAGAGCCCCTGCGCCTGGACCACCCGGAGTGCGACGTCGGATCCGCGATAAATGCGGAATTCCGTGTCGAGCGTTCCCGCGCCGGACAACGTCACCAGCGGCGCTGCTTGCCTTCCCCGCGGAGGCGTAGGAATGCGGCCTTCGACTCGCAGACGATGCTTGCCCGTCACGCGGCCGTTCAGGAACACGGCGAGCTCGCCCTCACTATCTTGCGACCAATGATCGACCCGCTCGACATCCCCCTCGGTCACGGACACTTGCTCGGCGGCGAATTGCTTCGGCGTGTTGAGCCGCAGGATGAAAACCTGTCCCCGTCCGGCGTCCAGCTCCGCGTCATAGGACACCGTCGCCGCGTCGCCGCGATAAGCGATCGAGAGCGCCGCGCGGCCGGTGAGGGGAAGATCGCGAAAGCGGGTCTGAGCGGACCACGCGGCGCCGGCGCCCAGAAGCCGGAAGGCGGAGCCGGGAGGAGCGGGCGCCTCGCCCCATGCGGCGCCGAACGACATTGCGGAGAGAGGCTCCACCTCGCGCGTCTCCACCGATTCGGCCTCCAGAGCGGGATCCAGTGAAACGCCGAGCCAGCGCTTGGCGATCACGGCGTCGCGGATCTCCAGGTGCGGCGCGGCGGGCGCTCCGACCCCCGCCGCCCCCTGCATCACGAACGACGCCTGAAACTCGAACGGCGGAGTGCGCGGCTGATCCCACTGCAGTCGCAGAACCTGCTTGTTCTGCTTGCGGGCCTGCGAGAAGCCCGCCAGCGAGCGGGCCGTGGAGGGAAGAAACGTGAGCGCGTCGTCGGCCAGAATTTCGATCGAGTCGATCGGCCGCCCGCCGAGGAACTTCCACTTCGCATCGACCACCAGCGCGTCCGGCTGTACGTGGAGCCAGAGAAGCTGCTCCACGTGCGGTTGCCGCTCGTCGCCGGGCGCCGCCTCGACAGTGTTCGGCCAAAGCATCGTCAAGTTGTCGACGGGGCCCAACTGTGCGGTGATCTCTTGGGTCGAGTCGTTCCGCTGAACGCCGCCCAGCGCGGTGGGCAGGAGCAAGCCCGCGCCGTCGGCCGGATAGACCACCTTCAACTCGGCATCGGGCGTCGCCGGGACGGGCAGGCTCACGCGACGCTGATCATTCGCCTCGGTGATGATCGGTGTGAACGTCAGCTCGAGGCGATAGAGTCCCGCCTCAGAAAAATCGAGCTGAAGCCCGGCCGGATCGTCGCTCCACGACCACTCGGGCGGAGCGCCGTCCATGCGAAGGGAATCCTCCGCCAGGCCGGCATCCCGCCACGGCGCCGGCAGCACGACCGTGCATGGCGCCGAGAGGATTTCCAGCTCCAGTTCCGCATCGATCCGCCGGCAGTCGATCTCGTCGCCGGAGAGATTCCAGCCGAACGCGGCGCGGTAGTTGGCCGACCGCAGCAGCCAGTCGCGGGGGGGCGCTTCCAGGCCGCGGGCCGCCTGCCGGAGCGCGGCGTACAGCGACTCGGGGAGGTAGACGTATTTATCGCGCGTGCTGACGCGTCCTTCCTCGTCGATCGGAATGATCACCGGATGAACCGCCGCCGGATCGGCCGCCGCGAGTCGGCCATAAACGGCGCCGCCGGCGAGGAGCACCGCCAGCACGACGCGGGCGGCGACCGACAAGGAGAGGCTCGATTCGCCGTCCTCTTGGGGGGCGGCGTCGGTCCGTCGTTTTCGATGAGCTGCCAGTCCCATCGCCGCGGCACAGGGAGCGCTGAGGAAGATTGCCGTGCAGAACACGAACCACGGCGCCGGCGCCGCCAGTGCGGCCACTGCCGAAGCCGCGGCGACAAGCCACAGCCACCCCATCCTTCCCGCCGCCACCCAAGACAGAACAGCCGCCGACACGAGGAACAACCCGGCGGCCATGGCGCCGAGAACGTCCGTGCGGTAAACGACCACGTTGACGTCGGGGGATGACCAGGCAACGCCGTGAGCGATCCATCCGCCGCGGACCGGCTCGCCCGTGGCGTCCATCGGGCGCTTTCCGCGGAGCGGTCCGAGAAGTCTCACATCCCAGGCTGTTTTCGATCGCTCGTCCAGGACGAACTCCGATGCGAGCGACGCTCCCTGCGGCAGTCGCACCGTCCACTCCCGCGACAGCACGGCGGCGTCCACCGCCGGCGCCCTCGGCTCCACGGTTTGCGCCAACCCCCACGGCTGTGACGCGTCAAGATACTCCACCTCGATTTCGGGAACTCGCACGCCGGGCGGAAGCGCGACTTTGACCACTCCGTCCCGCGGCGGAGGCGCCGGCGACATTGCCTCGCCCGCCACGTCCAGACGTCGCAATTGGGCGCCGCGCGGGAGAGTCAATTCCAGCGACGGACGGCCGCGATTCTCGACGTGCAGGACCGCCATGTGCCGCGGCTCTCCCTCCAGCGGATAGGCCGACTGCAACTGCAGCTTCCACACCCACGCATCGGCGGCGCCGGCCCCTGGAGGAGATCGCTCCAGCGTGGCCGCCGGCTGCTGCGTCGGCTCATAGCGATAGGCGCCGATGATGGTGGAATACTTGTCGGGCGCCGGCGGCGGGACCGGGCTGGGGTCGAGGCTCCCGGCTTGGAGTTTTACCGCCGCGCCGGGCGCCGACTCCACGATCAACTCGCCCTTTTGCGCGTTCGCCTGCGGGAGCGATGCAAACGCCAGCGGCAGCGGCGCGGCGAAGTCGGATGTTCGCTTGCCGAGCAACTCGAAAGCGGCGTCCCGCGGACGCGCGAACCGCAGCTCCCAGGTTTCGCCCTCCTCCGCCTCGTCGCTCTCCAGGCGGCGGGCGGCGACGCTCTGCTCCGGCGCATCGACCATCTCCCACGCGACTTCGGAATCCCGACGCCGCGAGAAGTGGACGCGCACTTCCTCCACCCGCGACGACGTGGGCGCAACGCGAATGCGGTACTCCTCCCGCACCGCAGCCTCGTCCGCGGAGGCCGTCATCGCGATCTCGGCCGAGAAATTGGGCGTGGCCCGCGTGAGGAAGATTCGCACGCCGCCGGAAACGCCCGTGTCCTGGAACACCACGCTGGCCGATGAGGCGGCGACGACCGAAGCCGCCTCGGCCGGAAGTTTGTTCGGATCCAACCGGACCAACTCGCCGTCGCCCGCCAGCGCCGCCTGGTAGGGGGAGTCCGGCTCGACCGCCGCGTATCGCGAAGTCTCCTCGACATCGCGGAGCGTGATTGCACGCAAGTCCTGCATCGTCAGGGCGTCCCCTTCGCCCAACAGCCGCCGGTGCGCGCGGATCACCAGTCGCACCGGCCGGTCAGGATTGAGCGATTGGGAAAGTCGCACCTGGAGCGGCGCCCCGTCGCTGCCCGGCGGAGGAATGTCAACCGATTCCTGGATGTCTTGCGGCGGAGAATCGAGCGTGGTTGCGGCGACGGAATCGACGATCCACTCGCGCGCCACGTCTGCCGCGAGGGAGAAACGTTGCCCCTGCGTCGCCCGCAATAAAAAGACGGTTGTCATCGCCGCGCTGACCGGCCCCAGGTCCACGCTTGCTCCTGCGACGGCGTGCACGCGGAGCGTTTCGCGAGCAGCCGTGATCGTGACTTCGGCGTTCGTCGAATAATCGCGGAACGACAGCGTCCGGCCCGTCTTTCCCGCCGCCGGCGGACCCGCCTGCGTTTGCACGCATTCGACCAGGTCGAGCGAATCGACCGTCAGCATCTCCGCCAGGTGCAGCTCCGTCTGGCCCGACCGCCACGTGGCGCCGACGGCGCGAATGCGGGGCAACCGCCACGGCTGGTTCAGCATCGTCGGCGCCTGGGCCGTGAAGTGAAGAGAATGTCCCGACCCGCCGATCGGCTCGGGGAACTGCAGCGTCACGCGGGACGGCGCCTCCGGCGAGGCGCGGACCAGCAGCGCGTCATCCTGGAGCCGGGCCGAGGTGAGCTTCACGCCTTCGTCCAGGCTCAGCACAAGTTCGCGGATCGGGCGCCCGCGCACGTCGAGCCGGAACTCGCCATTCAGCGCCGCGGCCTGCGGCGCGACGGTGTAGATGAGCGATGGTCGGACGTCCACCGCGGATGTTTCTTCATCCTCGCGAGGCGTAATTCGCAGCTCGACGCCGGCGCCGCCGCCCAGTTGCACCCGCCAGCGGCGCAGGCCCGGATCGGCGGGAGGGAGCTCGAGAAGATCGCCGGGCGGAGAAGCCGCGTTGCCGATCTCTTCCCCGATGCCGCCGTCGGCCTCTAGCTGCATTCCTTGGGGAAGGTCCAGCGAGAGAACTCGCACCAGCGCCGGCGGAAGCTCCAGCGGAAAGCCGATGGCGCCGAAAGCGTCTTCGGCGCCGCTGCGCGACCAGGAGAACTCCAGCACGCGCTCGCTCCGCACCAGAGCGATGAAGCGGCCGTCTTCGTCCCTTCCGGTCGAGGCGAGGGCGCCGGACGTTCTCCAGAACGGCGCCTGAATCGCCAGGTTGAGGGGCGAGAGCGCCGTCGCCGCCGCCCCGGGGCGATGACGTGCGATCTCCAGCGCCGCCCGGCCGCGAAGGTTCCCGTCCGCATCGAGGGCGGCGTAGTATTCGGCGCGGCGGAAAGACGCGCCCTGCACTTCGGCCGGCGCCGAGGCTTGCTGCTGCAGCAGTCCCGCGAGGTGCTCAAACTCGGCGCGCACGAACGGATAAAACCCCCGCGGCGCCGCCTCCAGCACGCGATCCTCGGGAACGTACACGCGGCGAAACGTGATCGCCGGCGGGAGCGCTTTCTCCGCGACCACCGGCTCGTCCCCCCTCGGCTCGGGACTCGCGTCTTGCGCGCGCAGTCGATCCGCGGCCGCGCAGCAGAGCGACGCAAGCACAGTCCAAAGCGCAAGGCGGGAAACGAAGCTCGTCATCAGTCCGGATCGGAGGAGGAGGCCGCCGGCGCCGTGGCTGTCGTGGCGAACGAAGACATCTCGCTCTCCAGTTTACCCACGACGCCGATTGCCTCCAAGCAATTCGCACGGCGAGAAGCTCACAATTACTGGGTGGCTAGTGCAGCGTCAACATGAAGAATTGGGGTCGCCAGGACCTATGAGCCAAGGGCACTGCCGGGCAAGCCAGCAGTGGCGCCCCCAATTCTACCTTTGACGCAGCACTAGTATCTTACCCATCTTCAATTGACGGGTTTTGCGATATTTGGTCTTCTTCGGTTTTTTCCAGTCGAAGGAGCGACGAATGCAAGACGCGATGTTGAAGGGCAAGTTTC
>JAHWKS010000722.1 GCA_019347795.1 Planctomycetota bacterium
GCGGAGAAACGGCGCCGTCAAGCCGCACGTGTGCACGGCGTAATCTCGCCGGCCGGCGCTCTCTCGCAACCGGAGCAGGGCGGACGCCCCCGGCGCGGCGCGGAAGGCCGACGCCAGCGCGGCCGCCAGACAACGCCAGGCTGCCTCGCCGGTGAAGGGGCGGGCGTCTCGCGCCGCTGCGTACGCAGAGCGGATCCGACCGCTCCGCAGCAGCCCGTGCAGGTAAGGCGGAAAGTACTTGCGGTAGCCGGCCAACAGTTCGTCGGCGCCCTGCCCATTGAGCAGCACGATCACCCCCTCGCGGCGCGCCAACTCCATGATCCGGTGCGAAGACCAGACATTGAAGGAATGAATCGGCTCGTCCTGCATCCGGAGAAGCGTCGCCAGATCGTCCAGGCTCGCAGGCTGCGGCGTGATCTGCCATCCCTGCGAGCCGGAGCCGGCGTTCACCAGCTCGACCTCCTTCTGCTCGTCGAACTCGGGGTAGGCGGCCGTGAACGTCTTCCGCGTGATGTTGCCGTTGAACTCCTCGGCCAGCCGGCCCATGATGCAGGCGATGGCGCCGGAGTCCAGGCCTCCCGAGAGGCAGGCGCCAACCGGCACGTCGCTGCGCATGCGCAGCCGCACCGCATCGAAGAGCGCCTCGCGGAACGCTTCGACGGAATCTCGCTGGAGCGGCTCGCGCTCGCGCAGCTCCCAATAGCGGCGAAGCTGCACGGCGCCCCTCTCGACCGTCAACTGGTGCGCCGCCGGCAGCGAATGGATGCCCTGAAAGAACGTGGCGTCGGAATGGTCCAGCAGGCCGTCCTGCACGTAGTCGCGAATGACGCCCGGGTGAGAGTCGGGGCGCCGGGGGAGGAGCCGCACGAGCGATTTGATCTCGGAGGCGAAGTACAGACGCTCGCCGCACGCGGCGTAGTAGAACGGCTTCTCTCCGAAGCGGTCGCGGGCGCCGAAGAGCCGGCGCGCCCTCTGGTCCCAAATCAGGAAGGCGAACATGCCGTTCAGCCGGTCGAGGCATTCCTCGCCCCATTGGCGATAGGCGGTGAGCAGTACTTCGGTGTCGCTCTCGGTGCGAAACCGCCAGCCGTGGCCGCGCAACTGGTCGCGCAGTTCGCGGTAGTTGTAGATTTCGCCGTTGAAAACAATCCACAGCCGGCCTTCCGCGGCCGACATCGGCTGATGGCCTCCCAGAGAAAGGTCGAGGATCGCCAAGCGGCGAAAGCCGAACGCGAGATCGCACGCTGCGTCCGCCTGCGACGCCCGAGGAAGCCCCAGCCGCGGGTCGGTACCGGCGTCGCCTGCCGCGGTGAACCTGCCTTGCCGGGTGTCGGCCAGGAGAAATCCGGAGTCGTCGGGACCGCGATGGCGCACCAGGCGCGTCGCCGCGTGGAGCGCCGCCAGGTCCACCGGGGCGCCGTCGCTGTGATAGGCGCCTACGAAACCGCACATGCTGACCTCCCACCACGGGCGCGCACGGCGATGACCGTGTGGCGATTCTCGTCATAGATCCGAAACCCATGCTGCTGCATGAGCACGTCAAAACCCGATTCGCGACGGCTGTCGCCGTGAAACTCGATGGCGATCGCTCCGATGCGCGCGAGCCAATCCGTGTCCCCCATGCAAAGCTGGACTTCCGCCCCCTCGATGTCAACCTTGAGGAGGTCCACTTGCTCAAAGCCGGAAACGTCGAGAATCTGCCGGATCGTCATCCCGCGGATACTGCCCCCTTCGGCAGCGCCGTTCTCCCGCACCGAAAAGCCGTTGTACCGCTCGGGCGCCTTCGCGGGATCGGCCTCAAGTCCGCGAGCCTCGCTCCACACGGCGGCTTGCAGCGTCCGGCAGCGGCCGGAGGCGATCAAGCCCTCCAAATTCTCCTCCAGGAGGGCGAAGTTGCTCGGGCAGGGTTCGACCGCCAGCAGGCTCACGCCCGGGTAGAGGGCGTCCAGATACCGCGAGGCCAGTCCGATATTCGCGCCAAGGTCGATCGCCGTCGCACAGCGGGGGACTCGCTTCGCCAGGCCGCCGTAGACTCGCTCCTCAACGACTTCCTGAAAGGTGAAAAAGTCGGCCGACGCCTCCCGTAGCCGCAGCGGGCCGCGCATCGGCGATTTCATGTGAAGCACGAGCGTCCGCCGCGGATCCACTCGCCGCTGCGCGGCGTGGAGCGTGTATCGCCGGTAGCGGAGCACCGAGGCGAGACTCATCAAGGGCCAGCGCTGCCGGATGAACGACAGCGTCCAGGACCGCATCGGATTCAATTGCATTGGCTCTGCTTAACGCTTCCTTGACAGCGCACGCTGGAACACCGCCGTCAGGCGATCGATCATCTGCTCGTAACGGAACTGGAGTTCAACGCGGCGCCGGGCGGCCCGCCCCAACTGCCCCGCCCACGTCGGGTTCTGCACGATGGAAACCACTTTCGCCGCCATGTCGGCAGCGTCACCTTTCCGGAAGAGGAGCCCCGTTGCGCCGTCCTCCAGGTAGTCGGGAATGCCCGCGGCGTCGGCGCCTACCAGCGGCAGTCCGCTGGCCGCGGCCTCCAACAGGGCGTTGCCGGAGCCTTCCGCAAGGCTGGGGAACACGAACACGTCGGCCGCATGGAAGTAACGAGGCATCTTGTCCCGCGGGATGCGGCCGAGGAAGCGCACCCGGCCGTCCAGTCCGCGGTCCCGCACCTCCTGCTGGAGCAAAGGGCATTGACGGCCGTCGCCGCACAGGACCAGTTGAGCGTCGGGAATTCGATCACACACGATCTTCCAGGCGGGAGGAAACGCCGCCACGCCCTTGTAGGGCTCCAACCCTCCCACGAACAGCGCCGTCGGCCGATTCGGCAGACCCAACTCCGCCCGCGCCGCCTGCCTGTCGCCCGGGACGAAGCGCTTGTGATCGACCCCCTTGAGACAGACGGAGACTTTCTCGGGCGGGCATCCCAACTGCAAAGCGCGTTCCACCAGGGCGCGGCTCACGCCGACAACCTGGTCGGCCGTCTTCAAAGCGAACGCGAGACGGCGGCGATAGCCGGGGTCGAGCGTTTCGCCGAACGAGATGGACGGCTCCACGAGGGCGTCGCATCCGCGGAGGCTCACGACCAACGGCGCGCCGCACTCCCGCCGGACGGCGGCGCCCGCGGTTCCGCCCGGCCATGCGAAGGGGGCATAGATCAGATCGATCCGAGCTTGTTTCACGACGGCGGCGGCGGTGGCGAAGAGACGCGAGTAGAACAGCCGCTCGACGGGCCCGCCGCACAATCCGGTATCGCGGAACGGTTTCGCCCACCAGCCGAACGCGCGAAGGGTGTGGATGCAACGCCGGCTGCGGGGAACCGGGTGCACCACTGCGGCGCCGAGCCGGCGCTGCGAGCCGACGTAGGGAGAGATCGTGTGGATCTCCAAACCGGCCCGCGCCAGAGCGGCGAACTCCTCCTGCAGGAACGTGTATGCGGCCGACTCGCCGGCCCCAGGGTCCGGCGGCGCCAGCGCAAGAACCCGCAAAGAATCTGTCGCGGTCCGTTGATCGGCGATTCGAGCGGCTTCAGCGATGGACATATCGGGCAAGCTTCGCAAAGGAGGAGCAGGTTACTCGGTCAGCGACCACTCCTGCCGGCAGTACACAAGGCCGTTGGCGTATCGTCCGCCGTTTCCGTGGAAATCGGTCGGCAGGATCCGCAGCCGCATGGCGTCTCCCTGCACGTGGCACGGGTGGCCGGCCGATTCCAGCGTGAGCGACACCCGGTATTCCCCCGGAGCGAGCGCCGCGCCGGCCAGC
>JAHWKS010000723.1 GCA_019347795.1 Planctomycetota bacterium
GAAGCGCCAACGTCGCGAGCGCAAGAAGCAACCGGCGGAACAGTCGCGCGAGACGCCCCCCGAGGAGGCGCCTTCCGACGACGTCATGTAACGCGTTCCCGGCCCATCCCTTTTTGGAGAATCTACGATGCCCTCTCATTCCCTGCCCCCGCCGAATGCGGATCACACGCCGGGCCAGTTTCGCCTGCGCGACCGCATCGACGGGCGATCGCTGCGGCGGGCCGTGCAAATGGCCGTCCACTCGCGGTTCGGCTTTACCCACTGCGCCGAGGCGGGCGAGGCGCTCTGGTCGCGCCGAGAACAGGTTTGGCTGGGACGCACGACATTCCTTTACTGGTCCCTGAACGAGGCGGCGATCGACATCCCTTGGCTGGTGAGCGGCGCCAAAGGCGCTCCCGATACCGACGATGAGCTGCAAACGGCCGTGCGGGCCGAGCTGATCGCCCTCTGGAAAGAGCGTTTGGCGTCTCTGCCGTGCAAGAACACGCCGGCGTGGTTGCCGCTGCCGTAGTCGCTCGCGGGATGGGCCCGTCGTTTCCGCCGCCCGCCTTCTGCGCACGATGTGGTGGAGTGGTGGGAAACCGGTGCGTTGTTTCTTCGCTACGTCCCATTCGTCGCTCCGCTTGATCTCCGCGTCTGCCCGCCTCCCATCACTCCATTACTCCGCCACTCCCTCTCCCTCACCCATCTGCTCGTCGGTCGGCCGCTGCGGCAGCCGCTCGGCGCGGCCGTTCAGGCGCGTTCGGCGGTGCAGGGTAGAGAGTCTGGCTGCGGATGAAGCGGCCCTTGCCGCCGATGGTGGTAGGCGCCGGTTTCGGAGGTCCCCATCAGCGGCATCTCTATGCACGCCGGGCCGGCGCGGTTCTGAGAATTTTTCCCAACGTGACGTTTTTATCGCCTGCGGCTGCCGGAGGCGGCTGCGTGGCAACCTATGTTTGTCGGGAAACTACAGTTGGGGCCAGGGATGGCTCGGGCTTCGCTCATCGGTTGCCGGCGCCAATGCCACGCGGACGCGAACGGGTCGATCGCACTACGGGCTGCGAACTCTATGAAGACCGGCTGGCGATGTCGGCCCAGCCGGTGGGCGATCTGCTGCTGACGCCGCTCGACCCGGACTCGCTGGCAGGCGCCGCATCGCAGATCGAGCCGGCGGCGCAGTCGAGCAACGACTATGGCGTGGAATACGTTCGCCGCACGTACGGCTTCCTCGGCGCCGGGCAGACGGTGGCGATCATCGACAGCGGCATCGCATACGATCATGCCGCACTCGGCGGCGGACTCGGCGCCGAATTCCGCGTGGTGGGCGGTTGGGACTTCGCCGAGAACGACGCCGATCCGTACGATGACGCCCCGGCCGGCTTTCACGGCACGCACGTGGCCGGCATCGTCGGCAGCAGCGACCCTGTCTATGAAGGTCTGGCGCCGGGGGTGGACCTGGTGAGCCTGCGGGTCTTCGACGATCAAAGCTACGGCGAGATCGCCTGGGTCGAGCAGGCGCTCCGCTGGGTGCACGAGCATCGCGACGCCTTTGAGAATCCGATTACCACAGTCAACCTCTCGCTGGGAAACCAAGGGAATGGCGGATTGCCGGCGGATGCGCGGCTGGAGGATGAACTGGCGCAGCTCAAGTCCGACGGAATCTTTGTCGTCGCCTCGGCCGGCAACTCATTCGCGAACCACCAGACGCCGGGCTTGAGCTATCCTGCGGCGAGTCTCCACGTCACGCCGGCGGCGAGCGTCGGCGCCGGCGGACAGTTGAGCGACTTCAGCCAGCGCGACAGCCGCGTGCTCGCGGCGCCGGGCGAACGCATCACCAGCACCGTGCCGGACTACGCCAAGAACCTCGACGGCAAGACGAACGACTTCGAACGCGCCTCCGGCACGAGCATGGCCGCTCCCTTCGTCGCCGGCGCCGGCGTGCTGCTGCGCGAGGCGATGCTGTTTGCAGGCCGGACCGACGTCACGGCCGACGTCATCCACAATCACTTCCGAGACACTGCGGACCTCGTATTCGACGCCGCAACCAGCGCCCCTTACCATCGCATCGACGTGGGGCGAGCCATCGACGCGGCGATGCCGGCGGACGATTACGGCTCGACCGCGGCTGAGGCGTTTTCGCTCAGCACGCTCGACAATCAGCTCGCGCTCTCGGGGCTGTTGGGCCGCACGGATGATGTCGATTACTTTTCGTTCGTCGCGGGTCAGTCGGGCGTGGTGCATGTTCATTCGCAGGCGTCGGGGAACCTCGTCGCCGAGTGGCGAGCGGACGCCGGCGCCGGCGAGTCGCTTTCGTTCGAGGTGATTGCCGGCCGCAGCTACACCGTGGGGCTGGCGGCGACGGCGGGGATCGGCCGGTACGACGCGAGCCTCGAATTGTCGCCGATTGCAACCGCCGTTGATTGGGGCGATGTGACGTTTCGCGAGATCGCCGGGGAATCGATCAGCGGCGAAGCGCTCCGCTCGATCCGCGCTTCACGCGATGGGACGCTTACGGTCGAAGCGATCTATGAGCAGGCGGCGGGGAGCGTCCAACTGGAGCTGTACGACGCGCAAGGCGGACTCGTGGCTGTGCACGGGGAGCGGATCGACCTGACGGCGACCGCGGGCGAGCAGTTCACGCTGAAGATCATCGGCGTCCATGCGAACGTCGATTTCCGGCTGACAAATCTGTTATCGGTATCGGCCGGCGTCGTCGATGTGGGAGGGACGAGCGGCGCCGATTCATTCACGTTCTCGGCCGGCGACGAGCACACGATCGCCGTCAACGGCGTGCAGTACCGGTTCGATTCATCCGAGGGTACGCGCGTCCGGTTCCAAGGCGCCGGCGGCGAGGATTCGCTTTCGCTCACCGGCACAACCGGCGACGAGCGTTTGACGTCGCGTCCGGGGAATATCAAATTCACGGGGGACGCGTGGAGCGTCTCGGCCGACGACGTCGAGAACGTCCAGGTCGCCGGCGGCGGCGGACGCGACGAAGCGGTGCTGCACGATTCCCGCGGCCACGACCGGCTGGAGGCCTCGCCTGAGGAGGCGCGGCTGCTGGGCGATCGCTTCGATCACCGAGTCTCCGGATTCGCCGTGGTGCAGGTACAAACGTCGCTCGGCCACGACATGGCGTTCCTCGCCGACTCCGCAGGCGACGATGTCTTCACCGGCCGGCCCGGCGTCGCCTCGCTGGAAGGTCCCGGCTATCGGCTCGAGGTGGGCGGCTTCGACTTCGTGCGGGCTGCTGCCGGACGGGGCCACGACCGCGCGGTGCTGCACGATTCCCCCAGCGGCGATCGCTTCTTCGCCCGGCCGGGACTGGCGTGGATCACCGGTCGCGACTACCTCAACTTCGCGGCGAGCTTCGAGGCTGTGCACGCCTATGCGTCGGCCGGCGGGTTCGACATGGCGTGGCTCTTCGATTCGCGCGGCGATGACCGTCTCGCCGCCGGTCCGGAAGAAGTTCTGCTGGCTGGTCCCGGGTTTCAACACGGCGCCGCGGGATTTGAAACCGTTCGCACCGTTTCCAGCTCCGGCGGCCGCGACCGGGCGGAGTTCTTCCGGACGCCGGGCGATTCGCTCCTGGTCGATCGCGGAGAAGCAATTCTGTCGGGCCGCGGGTATCTCGCCGTCGCCAATTACTTTTCGCAAGTGGATGAGATCGCGGATGAGCGGCTCCAGCAAGCGGTATTTGGCGGCTTTGATCGAGACGAGGGTCTTTTAAACGGCGGCCCACTCGCTTTCGTGGATGGGGGGCTGGACGCCGTTGACGCCCTGTT
>JAHWKS010000724.1 GCA_019347795.1 Planctomycetota bacterium
CCTCGCCGATGGTTCACCAGGAAGTGCTCCACCGGGTCCATTCCCAAGGGGAGCGGCGGCGCGTCGCTTTGATCGAGCGTGTAGGCGTATCGGCCGCGCTCGTGAAAGTGCGACGTAAGCGCCATCGCGATCTCATACGGCCCGCCGTGGGCCGCGCCTGCTTCCTCGACGATCTCCCGGGCCAGGCGGGGGACATGCTGCAGGCGCCTGGGGAGCCTCCGCAAATGTCGTTGCTGCAACTCCCCCTGAAGGTCTTCCCAGTTGCTTTCCCGCTTCGAACACAGCATGAGTTGGCGATTTCCGACAATCGCCGTCGTAGCCGCTTCGTAACGGAACTCGGCCGACCGCCTGGGCAACGAGGCGCGGGGACGAAAGCGTAGTTGCTCTTCCCGCGCGTCATAGTGCAAATCGGGCGGCGTGCGCTCCGTGCGATAGGTGGGGACAATGGAAAAAAGCAGCGGCGAGTGGGACGGCTCTAAGACGAACTGCATCGTCACCGAGGGTTGGCCCTCCGGCGGATCCTCCAGCGGCTCCAGGCGAGCCGAGCCGTGCGACTCGCCCGGTCCCCACCGGGCGTCGACGCCGTCGAAGGCGTACTCCGTCAGCACGGCGCCGCGAATGTACGGCGGCTCGCGAAGAACGAAGGGACGGCCGTGGCTGTCGAGCAGCGTCAGCCGCAGCGCGCGGCGTTCGCTTTGGAGGAGCTCGCCCATCTCTCCCAGCCGAATCTCGGGGCTGAACCCGACCGTGCGTGCGTGCTGAGTCCCGCGCCAGACGTTGTCGCCGAGCCGCGGCGTCGCATAGAAAACGATAACAGCCAGCACCAGCGTGGCGGTACCGGTGGCCAAGAGTCGGCGGAAGAACGGCCAGCCCAGAAGCGCCTCCGCAATCTCGGACTCCGAGCATTGCCGCGAGGTGAGCGGGATGGCCGTGGGAGCCCACACGCTCGCGGCCGCCGGCGCCGGCGCCGACTCCATCCGCCGCCGCGCCTCTTGAACCGCCTCGACGTGATGGTGCACGAACAACAGCGACATCGCCGACACCGCCGTGAACATGTAGCCGATCAACAGCGCTCCGAACTCCACCCCCAGCTCCAATGCCGCCGCAACCACCACCTGGAGCAAGCTCAAGACCACCAGTTGCCAATACACCCGCTGATTCTTTTCCTGGTAGAGAAGCACAAACTGCAGGTACACCAGCAAGCTGGCGATGGCGTGCAGTTGGCTGGTGCTGTCGCCGCCGAAGATGTCGAACTCCCGCATCGAGATGAAGAGCGCCCCCACGGCCGCCAGGTTGGCGATCGCCCGGTGCAGCCGGAACCAGCCCATCATGTCGGTGAAATAGATCGACGTGACGGCCGCGAACAGCGACAGCGTCGGCAGCATCGGGTTGTCCTGCCCCAGGCCCAGAAGCAGCGCGCCGAGCACCGTCAGCACCGCCACATTCACCTGGAGCATTCGCTCGATCTTCATGCGGTTTATTTTACCCGAGGCGCCGCCGCGGGCGAAGCGGCGTGTCCGACCGCGACCTCTTGCCTCCGCGCCGTTAGGATAATGGGCGAAACGCACTCCTTCACTGAACCAACTTCGACAAACGATGAACGCGGAGTCGCTGGCATTGTTGCTGGACGTGATCGATCAGGGCTTCGACCGCCAGTCCTGGCACGGGCCGAACCTGCGCGGAGCGATTCGCGGCGTAACGCACGAGGAGGCGGCGTGGCGGCCGCAGCACCAGCGGCACAACATCTGGGAGCACGTGCTGCACGCAGCCTACTGGAAGTATACCGTCCGCCGCCGGATTCTGAATGAGAAGCGAGGCTCCTTCCCGCTCAAAGGCTCGAACTGGATCACGCCCGCGGCGACGACCGCGGAAGCGTGGCGTCGGGACGTGCAACTGCTGGTCGATACGCATCAGTCGATGCGGGCGGCAATTGCGGATTTGCCGCCCGATCAACTTCCCAAGCCTCTGCCGGGGGCCAAGATTACCTACTTCTTCCTCATCTCCGGCATCGCGGCGCACGACGCATATCACGCGGGGCAGATTCAACTGCTCCGCCGGCTGGCGGGAAGTGGTTGAAGGCTTGCTGCGCGCCGTCATGCGCGTCGCTTCTGCGCGCGCCTCTGCTCGCGCTGGTGTTTGAGGAATGCATCGACATCGGGCGAAATCGCCAGCATCCAGGCGAAGGACACGTACACGGACGACATAATGCCGATGTACGTTAGCGCCGGCAGGCTCCACCCTATGGGCGTCAGAAATGCGACAATGCCCGCGTAGCTGAAAAGTACAACGCACAGCCACTTGGCTGCCGCGGCGCCGGAATACAGCCAGAGACAGAGTCCCACGGTGAGTATCAAGCGGAAGATGCGCGGCGGCAGCGCAGCGGGACCCTTGGAAGCGACGTATAGCGTAATCGTGGCGGCGGAGATCAATAGCACCAAAACGATGTATACCAACACGATGGTGCGTCCCGCTTGCACGCGAGTTCGCGGCATCGTCACTCCTCGTCTTCGGCTTCGCCTGTGTGAGGGTCGAATGGAAACTTCTCATCCAGCGGCGAGGCGGCCAGGTCTACCAGAAACGCGGCGAGGCGGTCTACCACCAGGCGCATCATCGCTTCGCCTTTCTCGGCGGTGGCGGCGTGCGGGTTGCCCGAGCCCGTGTTGGTGGTGAGCAGGCGCCAGGGCCGCGTGAGGGAGACCCAACCGCGGTTCACCGCCTCGAAGCGGGAGCGGGCCGTGGCGCCGTCGTCCGCCAGCAGCCGGCCGCCTTCATCGCGGGCGACCAGGTGCGGGAAGTACGCCAGCGCGAAGGACGTCTCCATCTCACCGGCGTGATCTTCCGGGGCGTCGAAGATGTTGCCGTATTCATCCGCAAAGATCTTGTACCAATTGCAGAGAAAGATGTGCACCGGCGTCTTCCCGGCCAGCTCTCGCAGGAGCGGCTTCATCTCATTGCCGCCGTGGCTGTTGAGCAGCAGCAGCTTCTGGATGCCGCTGTCGGCCAGCGACTCCACCAGATCGGTGACGAACCGGAAGAGCGTTGACGGGTTCACGTTCATCGCCAGCGGCAGGCCCCGCATGTTCGTCTCCGTGCCGTAGGGGATGGTCGGCAACAGCACCACATGGGCGCCGCGGCGATGAGCCTCTTCGCAAATTTTCTCGCCGACGGTTTGGCCTTCGAAGACGTCCGTGCCGTAGGGCAGATGCAGATTGTGCGGCTCGGTCGCCCCCAGCGGCAGCACCGCCGCCTGGTACGGGTTCTGCTTGGTGTAGGCGTAGTTCGTCTCGGCTAGAATCCAGGGACGCATGAGCTTTCGTGGCGAGAGAAGAGGAATCGACGCCGCCATCATACAAAATTCCGCCGCGGCCAAGAGGCGAAGCGAGTCATGCCCGACAAACGCGCGCATCGCGGCCCGCATCCGCAAGACGCCCGGCTGTTCGGCGCCGATGCGCTGCCGGAGCTGCGCGCGGCGGCAAATGATTACTGCTGGCTGCTGAACCGGGAGTATCCGCCAACGGCGACGCTGGCGTTGGTCGGCAATCGCTATCGGCTCGACAAGCGGCAGCGGATGGCGCTGGCTCGCTTCGCCTGCACCGATCAGCAGCGCGATGATCGGCGAGGACGCTGCATGCCGGCCCCGGAGATCGAGGGGGAAGTGCTCCTGCTGGACGGCTTCAACGTTCTGACGACTGTCGAGGCCGCGCTTTCCGGCGCCGTGGTGCTGGTGGGCCGAGATGGCAGCTTTCGTGATTTGGCCGGCATG
>JAHWKS010000027.1 GCA_019347795.1 Planctomycetota bacterium
CCTGTTGGTCGTGGACGTGCAGGAGAAGCTGATTGGCTTGGTGGAGAACCACCGGCGGATCGTGTGGAACATTCGCCGGCTCATCGACGGCGCGCACGCGCTCGGCGTGCTGGTGGCGGCCACCGAGCAGTATCCTAAAGGGCTGGGGCACACGACTCCCGAGTTGGCGGAGCGTCTCGATCGCGGCGACCTGGCGCCGCTCCCGGACAAGACGGCCTTTAGCTGCGGCGCCTGCGGAGCGATCTTTCTCGACTGGCGCGAGCGCGGCGTGTTCCGCGTCCTCGTGTGCGGCATCGAGGCGCACGTCTGCGTCCAGCAGACGGTGTTGGATCTGCTCAGCGAAGGCTTTCGCGTCTACGTGGCCGCCGATGCGATCGGCGCCCGGCACACGATCGACTACGAGTTCGCCCTGCGGCGGATGGAGTCGGCCGGGGCGGCGCTTACGACCACCGAGGCCGCTCTTTTCGAGTGGTGCGAAGTCGCCGGGACGCCGGAATTCAAGCAGATCAGCGCCCTGGTGCGCGAAACGCCGCCCGAGGAGAAATGATCGATGGCCGGTTCGCTCACGAAGGAGCAGATCAAGACGGTCCTCAGCGAAATCTGGCGGGCTCGCGAAATGGGGGACGCATACGATGAGGACCTCGCCTTTCTATCCGAGAAGACGCAGTTCCCCGAGCTGGAGGATCACCTGGAGGAGACGCTCTTTCAGGGAGACATGCCGCTGGAGCAGGTCGCGCTGCGGCTCTCGTTGTATCAGCCGGTCAAGCCGCGGCTGTCGCGGGAGGAGCTGGTCGAGGCTGTCCGCCGCATAATGGAGGTCGAGGGGGAGGAAGGCGAGCTGGAGGAGCTGCTCGACGTGGTGCAAGCCAACGTGCCGCACCCGGCGGTGACCGACCTTATCTATTGGCCGCCCGAAGGCAAGGACGTGACGCCCGAGGAGGTCGTCGAGCGGGCGCTGGCGCATTCGGATAATTAGTGCTCCGCCGTTCGTCATTGGAGCTATCTCCCGCGGGCCGGCAGGTGGAAGTTCCGTCGCCGGTGTGCGTGCGCTTCCATTAGGGGAGCAGCTCGCTGGCGTCGATCGTCATCTTTACCTCCTTACCGATCACCAGCGGCACTTCCTCGCCGCGGCGGCAGGATGTGCGAACCCCATAGCGGCGATGTCGAGCGTTCGGCTGCGCGTGCGCCTCCACACATTCATCGACGAGGTTGACAATCCAATACGCCGGCGCGCCGGCGGCGGCGTAGATAGCCGCCTTGGTCCGGTCGCGGTCGAGCGAAGAATCGGCGACTTCCACGATCAAAGCAATGTCGGCGCCCGACGGGTGTCGCCTGAGATAGTCGCGCGGCTCTCCGCGGACGATCGCGACATCCGGCTCAGGTTCGCTCGTCGCCGTGGTGATGGCCGACTGCACCCGAGGCGACCAGCCCGGCGGCAACCGCTTTCGCAGGGCCTGCTCCACCAAACCTACAACCGCGTCGTGCTGTGGAGTGCGGATCATTTTCGGCGCGATGAAACCTTCGAGAAGTTCGACGGCGTCGTCCTCGGTGAGGATGCCGGTTTCGCCGAGCCGGTGGTACTCCGCAACCGTGAATCGCCGGATCGGAAACGGCGGCGGGCTGACGGATTCAAACGCGATCGACATTTCGTTTCGCTACGGACGGATGGAGGGGACCGCTTCATCCTACACGATGCGGCCGAAGGAGTCGCGGTGGTTTTTACACTTTGTTCGATGACGCATGGTGTCGGCCGACGCCGCGGCGCGGTATAATGGCGGTGTGCTGAATCGCCCCTTCCTTACTCATCTCCTGCTCTTCATCCACGCGGCGAGGGCGACGCCCTGTTTGGTCCGACTCGAACTTGGAGACTCTGCGATGAAATCCGCCGACGCTCTTCCCACGACGCAAAACCACACCCGCGGCCAGCGACGGCTGCGAGATCACCTAGGCGGGCGATCCCTCCGAAGCGGCGTGCGGATGGCGGCGAGGTCGTTTTTCGGATTCACCCATCGCGCCGCCGTGGGCGAGGCCCTCTGGTCCGAGCGGGAGCGGGTGTGGCTAGGCCGCAAAACATTCCTGCACTGGGCGCTCAATGACACCGCGATCGACATTCCGTGGCTGGTGACGGAAGCCAACAACGCCCCCGACACCGACGACGAGCTGGAATCGGCCGTCCGTCGGGAACTGGTCAAGTTCTGGACGGACCAGCTCGCCTCGCTGCCGCGCAAGAACACGCCCTCCTGGCTGCCGCTGCCGTAGGCGAAGCCTAGGCGATCCCCAGCGCCGCTTTCATCGCCTTATCCACGAGGAGCATGATCGCCCGCGAAAGGTCGCCAATGGTTCGGGCGACATCGCGCTGGGGTACTGTGTGTATGCGCTCGCATCGGACGGCCGAATCGGTGAGCAAACCGGATGCGCCGCCGTCCGGGGTCGAGATATCAACTAAAACCTGATGCGGCTTGGCAGCGTGCGTCAGGTTAGATGTGATCTCTGCGATAACTGTTTCCCGCAACAGGGAATTCAACGGATCGCTTTGAACGACTACCGCTGGCCGGATTTTTCCGCCAGGGCGTCCCACAAAGGGAACATACACAAGAACCACGTCACCGCGCTTCATCGATGGGCGTCGTAATCGTCGTAAATGTCCATCGCCGGGTCGAGCCAGTCGCTTCCTTCGGCGGAGCGGGCAAGCATGCCCCGAAGCTCCTCATGCGTCAAGCTCTCGGCGGCGCCAAGCGTGTCATACGCGTCGGCGCCAAGCACAATGCAATCGATCCCATCAATCGTGATCCGAACGGGTTCGCCGTTTTCAATAGCAGAACGTTGTGCGCTGGTAAGCGTCATAAGTTTCTTCCTGCTTTACCGTAAAGTCTACGTGTCGGCATGTCCGTGGTCAAACAGGCGCCGCTCAGCTACAGTGCAACTCGTCCATTCTTCTGCGAGAGGCGCCCGAGCTGCATGCTCGCGTCACAGGGCCGCAAAACGTTCCTGCACTGGGCGCTGAACGATACGGCGATGGACATTCCGTGGCTGGTGACATATCGACCAAGGGCTACCCCAAGGGGTGCGCATTAATGCGCCCCCTTGTTCGCAAATGGTTTCCATCCCCAAGACCTCCGCTGCTGGACGTTTCGTGACAACCACTCGTGACAACCACGGCGCACCGTCTATGGACTGCGACGATTCCTCGCCGCTTTCGTGTTCACGCAGCCGCGAATCCCGATTTCCCGACTACGCGATAAGTGTACACATAATCACTTCCCCAGTCAAGCCTCCGGGGGAGTATTTTTCCATGCTGCCTGGTCCACGGGGCATCGAAGATCCTGGTGACCTGGTGCGGCTTTGCCGCGTGACATCGGGGATTCGCGGCTCGCGCGTTTGAAGCTTAACTCATTTCCGCAATATCTTCCGCTTGTTCGATAATGCTCTCCGCGACAGCGTTGTCGAAATTGCCGAGCCGCGCCAGCAGCTCGCGTTCGATCACGGCCAGATCGTCGCAGGAGAAGTAGCCCTGATCTATCAGCGCGTTCGCGAGGGCAGTAGTGACGTCGTGAAGCAATCCAAACTGGCTCAGCGCGCGCTGCTTCAAGTGGGCGAATCCATCCGCCGTCATTACTTCCACGTCCCATCCGGACTTGCGGCTTGCCGCCCGTATCTCTGCCGCCGAGGGGTGATTAGCGCTCGCGACGGGCTTGATAACGACAATTGCACGGCCAATCGATTCAAAGAAGAGGACTTCGGCCGTTGCTCGCAAGCGAAGCAGCCGCAGAATCCCATCGGGCTGCGCCTGTCCATACCAGAAATCCGCGTCTTCGCTCATAATCTTGAAGCCGAAATTGCATGGCGAGCTCGCTGGACTTCCCTCATTATTCGCGCGATCCGGCCTTCTCCGCCATCGCCTTCCACAACCGCGGCGGGGACATGGGCAGTTCGCGCATGCGGACGCCGGTGGCGTTATAGATGGCGTTGGCGAGGGCCGCGGGCGGGGGCACGATGGGCGTCTCACCCACGCCGCGGACGCCGTAAGGGTGGGCGGGGTTGGGCACTTCGACGATGATCGTGTCGATCATCGGCACGTCGAGGCAAGTCGGCATGCGGTAGTCGAGGAAGCTGGCGTTCCGCATGGCGCCCTGGTTGTCGAAGAAGTATTCCTCGTTCAGCGCCCAGCCGATCCCCTGCACGGCGCCCCCTTGCATCTGCCCTTCCACGTAGCTGGGATGGATCGCCTTCCCGGCGTCCTGCGCCGCGGTGTAGCGGAGGATAGTGACCTTGCCCGTCTCGGGATCGACCTCCACATCGACGATGTGGCAGCCGAAGCCGTTGGTTGAGCCTTCCGGGGCCACCGTCGCCCGGCCGACCACCGCCCCGCCGGTCTCGTGCAGGTTGGCGGCGATCTCGCGGAATGTCATCGAGTTTCCGTTCGCCGAGTAATCGTCGCCTTCAATCGTGACGTCGTTCGCGTCGCACTCCCAGAGCAGCGCCGCGCGTTCGGCCATCTGACGGCGGATATCGAGGCCGGCTTCGTACGCCGCCATCCCCGTGGCGAAGGTCACGCGGCTGCCGCCGGTCACGTCGGTGTAGCCGACGCTGTCGGTGTCGGCCACGATCGGATGCACGTCTTCGGCCGCGATCCCCAGCGTCTCGGCAAGCTGCATCGCCACCGAAGCCCGCGTGCCGCCGATGTCGGTCGAGCCTTCCAGCAACTTCACGGTGCCGTCGGGGTTCACATGCGCCGAAACGCTCGACTTGAGGCCGACGTTGAACCAGAACCCGGCCGCCATCCCCCGGCCGCGGTTTTCGCCTTCCAGCGGCGACTTCCAATGCTCGCTGTTCCGCGCGGCCTCCAGGGTTTCGATCAGCCCGATCCGCGGGTAGATGGGACCGTCCACGCGGCGCGTTCCTTCCTTCGCGGCGTTCTTCAGGCGGAAGTCGAAGGGGTCGATCCCCAGCGCGTCGGCCAGCTCGTCGACGACGCTCTCGCAGGCGAAGGCCGCTTGCGTGGCGCCGGGCGCCCGGTAGGCCTGCGTCTTGGGCTTGTTGAGGCAGACATCGTAGCCATCGACCAGGGCATGGGGCAGCTCGTAGCAACTGAAAACGCACATGCACCCGGGACCGATCATGCCGCCGGGATAGGCGCCGGCGTCGTAGGCGAGCCAAGCCTGTCCCGCAGTGAGGCGGCCGTCCTTCTTCGCCCCCAGCTTCACCCGCACGAACGAGCCGGGGGTGGGGCCGGTGCCCTCGAAGACCTCATTCCGCTGCATGATGATCTTCACGGGCCGGCCGCACTTGCGGCTCAGGAGGGCCGCCACCGGCTCCAGGTAAACGGCGATCTTGCCGCCGAAGCCGCCGCCGATCTCGCAGGGGACCACGGTCACGTGCGAGATGGGCATCTGCAACAACTCGGCCGTCTGCTGCCGGCAGGTGAACGAGCCCTGCGTTGACGTCCAGATCTTCAGCCGGCCGTCCTCGTTCCAGAGGGCGGTGGCGACGTGCGGCTCGATGTAGCCCTGATGGACGCTGGCGGTGCGGAATTCCCGCTCGATGACTACGTCGGCCTCGGCAAAGCCTTTTTCCACGTCGCCCGTCTCGAAGTGGAGATGCGACGCGACGTTGCTGGGCTTATCGCCCTTCTCGCCCATTTCGTCGGTGCGGAGGTTTTCGTGCAAGAGCGGCGCGTCGTCCTTCATTGCATCGAGGACCCAGGTGGTCGCGGGGAGCGGCTCGTACTCGACCTTGATCCGCTTGACCGCCTCGTCGGCCGCGTGCGGACTGACCGCCGCCACAGCCGCCACCGCATGTCCGCGGTAGAGGGCCTTGTCCTTCGCCACGCAGTTCGCGGCGAGGAACGCGAGGTTCACCGATCCTTCGCCCAAGTGGGCGATCTTGTCCTCCAGCTCGGGAAAGTCGGCCGCGGTGAGCACCGCTAAGACGCCGGGAATCTTCTCGGCCTCCGAGGTGTCGATCGACTTGATCCGGGCGTGCGGGTGCGGGCTGCGAAGGATGCGGCTGTGCGCCATCCCCGTCAGATGCACATCGGCGCCGTAAATGGCGCGCCCGGTGACCTTATCGGCCCCGTCGTGACGAACCGGCCGCGTGCCGATGACCTTGTATTCCGGCGTGTCGGTTGCTTCGGCGCGTTTGTCCATGGTTGGCTCCTGCGATTGTGTTCCTGCTACGCGATTCGGCGCGAAACCGCAAGCGTGTTCGCTTGCAGTGGCGCGGTGTTTTGTGCGACCTACTTACTTCACCGCGGCCGGCTGAGCGGACTGCATGATCTCCGCGGCGTCCTGCACGGCTCGCACAATCTTATCATACCCTGTGCAGCGGCAGAGGTTGCCGGCCAGGTTGAAGCGGATCTCGTGCTCGCCGGGGTTGGGGTTCTTCTCCAGGAGCGCCTTGGCGGCGACGAGGAAGCCGGGCGTGCAGACGCCGCATTGCAGGGCGGCGCCTTCCAGGAAGCACTGCTGGATCGGGTGCATGTGCCCCTGCCGGGCGATGGCCTCAACGGTTTCGATCTCCGCCCCGTCCGCCTCGACCGCCAGCACGATGCAGCTATTCACGGGGACGCTGTTCATCATTACTGTGCAGGCGCCGCAGTTGCCGTTGTTGCAGCCTTCCTTGGCGCCGGTGAGCCGCAGGTTCTCGCGCAGCACCTCCAACAGGCTTTGCCGCGGCTCGCAGAGAAACTCGACTTCCTCGCCGTTCACGGTGGCGGCGACATGGGTTCTTCGTGGCACGGATGACTCCGAAAACGTAAGGTCGTGAAGGATTTGTTCGGCGGGTAGCTTCGGAGCGAAGCGACGCCCCAGTGCGATGGAGTGATGGAGTGATGGAGTTGTGGAGGAATCGAAGATTGCGGCTTCCACGATTCTTTTTCTAATCCCATTACTCCATTACTCCAACACTCCATTGCCCCACTGCTGGGGCATCGTTTCGCTCCGCCGCCAGCCCACACTTGCTTCTGTTTACGTCGCGCGTTTCACCGCGTCGGCGAGGGTCCGTCGCGTCAGGACGCTGGCCAAGTGAACGCGGTATTCGCGGGTTCCGCGCATGTCGTCGATCGGCACGGCCACTTTCTTCGCCAGTTCGCCGGCGTGCGCGAAGCTCTCTTCATTGGCGGGCTTGCCGGCCAGCCAGACGCTCGCCTCTTCCGCGTACACCGGCTTTGGCGACACAGCGGCCAGCGCGATGCGGGCTTTCTCGATCGTCTTCCCTGCCGGGTCGAGTTGCACCCAACTCGCGGCGCCAGCCACGGCGATGTCCATCTCGTTCCGCGGAATGAATCGCTGATAAGCGGAGCCGGAGTGCGGCGCTACCGGCGGAAACGCCAGCGAGATGAGCAACTCGCCTGGCTCGAGGACATTTCGGCCCGGCGCGGCACAGAACTCCGCCGCCGAGACCTCCCGTAGGCCCTTCGGCCCGGCGATGCGGCAGACGACGTCGTACACGATCAGCGGCGGGATTGTATCGCCTGCCGGCGAAGCGTTGCAGAGATTCCCGCCGACGCTGGCCCGCGATTGAATCTGCCATCCGCCCACAATCCGCGTCGCATCGGCCAACGCGGGATACGCCGCCGCCACCGCGGCGTTCTCATAAATGCGATAGCAGGGGACCGCGGCGCCGAGCACCAGACCCGTTTCGGGCGAATAGTTTAGGTCGGTCAGCTCGGGAATCTTTTTGACGTCGACCACAAGCTCCGCGCGCCGCAATCCTTCGCGCAGTTGCACGAGGATATCGGTGCCGCCGGCCAGGATCTTCGCCTGCCCGTTCTTCTCCGCCAATAGCGCCACCGCCTCCTCGACGGTGGCGGGCGCGGCGTAGTCGAAAGGAATCAAGTCGGTGCTGCCTCCAGAGAACGAGGGGGGGGGCCCAAGACGTGCATCTCTGGTAGGCAATATGCCGGGAACTGTCGGCGGCTGTCAAGCGTCCCGGGGTGGCGCGATATCGCCGGCGGCGCTCTCGCCAGCGCCGCCCACACGGCGCATCACTCGGGGGCGATGCGGCAGATCCTGGCGGAGAGGAGCGCGTAAACGCGGCTTACAGGCCTTTCGGCTTGGGCTTCTCGACCGTCATTTGATCGACCACGCGGCGAACGCCCTGGACGCTTGTGGCGGCGCGGAGGAGGTTCTTGCGCTGTATTTCGTACTGGAGCGTTCCGGAAAGCGTCACGTCCCCCCTGCGCACCGTGGCGACCACGCGGGTTTTCCCACCCGTCCCAGTGCGCGAGAGGCGCTGATTGACCTTTTGGAGCAGACTCTTATCGTTGGTTCCGTTCATCATAGCCGCGATTCCCCCAGAAAGTGAGCAAGCGAGACAGCAACGCCTGGCAGGGGAATCGACCGATTGAGCCCGAAAGGCAGGTCAGAAAAGGAGGACTTCCCGTCCACCGGTAATTGTAGTTGCTTTGCTCCCTTTAAGGCAACCAAGAAAATTTCGACTTTGTTGCGGCTGCAAGCCCCGCATGAGCGCGCCCCAGCAACCTTTGATGTTGCTGGGGCGGCGCCGGCGAGCTGCTTGAGGCCTGGTTGATTTAATCAAGTCGCAGAAAGGCCGCCTGCGTTACGGGGGCGGTTAAATCCGTTGCAGACTGGAGAAGTTCTTCTCGCCTACGTCTTCGCCTTGGAGGCGCTCCCACGTGCCGGTCATGCGGTCGCCCTCGAGGATGAACTGGAAAAGGGTGAAGTTGTTCACGTTGATCGTGACCGTGGCGCCTTCCTGTTTCCAAAAGCCGTTGGTGGCCGAGCCGCTCCAAAGGAACTTGCCCCCTTCGAGGAACTCGACCGTGGTGTCCGTGCCGCCGAACCGCCACTTGCTGCCGACCAGGCCCGAAGCCCGGCTGCTCGGCGAGGGATTGCCGAAGGCGCGGCTGCTGGCAGATGAGGCCTGCGACGCGGCGCCCACGTCCAGCAGCACCGGCGCCGAGTTGCTGTAGACCTTGATCTTGGGGGTCCGCGTGTTGAACTGCGGATCAAGTTCCTCAACGATTTCGCACAGGTCCACAAACACCACCAGCGGTCCAGCGATTTCTTCCTTGTCATCCTCCTTCATTAGCGGGTCCATTGAGAACGAGAGCGTGCCGCGGTTCTCGGCGGGAATCGCGTCCAGGTAGTAGAACTTCTGCGTCGTGGTGCGGCCGATGCGGTACGACATCCGCACGGCAAGCTTCTCCGGCAGCGGTTCGCGGCCCTCGAACGTGACCGCGCCGTTGATCCGGCTGCGGGGATCGAGGCCGGCGGCGTTTTCGATCTGCGGGTTCCAAACAAACGCGCGGGTCGGCTCGATCTGGTAGCCGCGCTTCCCGCCCGCGTAGCTCACGCCGTCGGGGCTGGACATCAACTTTTGGCGCTGGGCTTCGGTCAGCGGGAAGGCGTAGAACCGGCCCGCGAAGACGTGAATCTGATGCGCCCGGCCCGGACGCATCACGCGGGGACCGAAGCTCATGAGGAAGTCGTTTCCTTCCACTAGGTCCTGCTCAACCTGGCCGCGGACCTTGGCGGCGAAGCTGGCGTCGCTATCGACGTAGTTGGCGTCCAGCCAGGCGCGAACCTCGCGTCGCAGCGCCTCATCCTGGGCGCCGGCCTGCGACGCTCCCAGAACGAACGACGCCAGGCACACCAACACACCCACCGCTCGAACGAGAGACGTCTTCATATGCCGATGCTCCAGAAAAGGGGAATTGCCGCTGGGGAACGCGGCGTGGGGGTGCGGGAGTCGCGGACGACCAATCGCAGCCGTCGTTCCCGCAATCGCCGCAGGAACATCCGCTTTTCCCGGCGGGAGCGGACAACTTGGGTTTTTTGCGCTCCGCCCGGATAGTCGTACGGTTTTGGCGTCGGCAACACCAACCTGAAGCGTTTAGCGGGGAGGAGCAGCCGTCCTCGCTAACGCTTCGCGTTGGTCTGGCGTCGCCCGCACTTGCTTGACCGCGCTTGTGGGTCGGTTAGAATTCGGTTTGCCGACTTGGGCGGGACTGTTTGCGACGGCTCGCCTGAAGTCGGGTTAGAAGGCGCCTCGGGCCGCCCCCCCTGGGAACGGACGGCAACCATGACGGCTCAATCATGCGGTCCAGGGCGGGTGTGGCTTGCGCCGGCGAAGATCAACTTGTTCCTCGAGGTGCTCGGCCGGCGTGACGACGGCTTTCATGAGATCGAAACGCTCATGGCGCCGATCGCCATTTACGACACGTTGTGGTTTTCCCCTCAACCGGAAGGAAACATCGAACTTGCGTGCCGGTGGGCCGCCCCGGGCCGAGCGCAGGGCAACGCCCCACGCCCAAATTCCTCTGACGAATCACGCCTTGACCAAGAGGGCGGCTCTGCTTTGCAGGCCTCCCTGGGCGACCTGCCACCGGACGAGAAGAACCTGGCCTTTCGCGCCGTGCGGCTGCTTCAGCAGCTTTCCGGCGTGAAGGCGGGAGCGGCGATGCGGTTGGTCAAACGCATCCCCTCGGCGGCCGGGCTCGGCGGCGCCTCCAGCGACGCCGCCACCGCCCTCATGGCCGCCAACCAGGGATGGGGTCTGCACTGGCCGCGGCCGCGGCTCATGGAGCTGGCGGCCGAGTTGGGAAGCGATGTCGGCTTCTTCCTCGGACGCGGCGCCGCCATGTGTCGCGGGCGGGGCGAGCGGATCGAATCGGTGAGCGAGCTGCCTCCGCTGCACGTGGTGGTGGCGCGTCCGCCGACGGGCCTTTCGACCGCCTCCGTATACGCCGAATGTCGCCCAGCCGACCAGCCGTGCGGCGCCGAGCCGCTGCTGGCGGCATTGCAAGCGGGGAACCTGGCCGCGGCCGCCGCGGCCATGGTGAACCGTTTGCAGGCGCCGGCCGAGCGGCTCTCCCGCGATGCGTCTCTTCTCTCCCGCGAGTTGACGTCTCTGGACGTTGAGGGTCGTCAGATGAGCGGCAGCGGATCGAGCTACTTCGCGCTTTGCCGCAGCGCCCGCCACGCCCGGTGCGTGGCGGCGCGGCTGCGAGCCAGGCTCGGAGCAGCCGCCTTCGTCGCCGCCACTCAGGCCCAGACGTAAAAGGAGACGCGTCGTGGAGATTACCGAAGTCCGCTGCAAGCTGATGGAGGACCCCGATGACCGCCTGCGAGCTTTCTGCTCGATCACCTTCGACAACTGCTTTGTGGTCCGCGACCTGAAGATCATCGACGGCGCCAGCGGGCCCTTTGTCGCAATGCCCAGCCGCAAGCTCACGTTTCACTGCGGCAAGTGCGGCGGGAAGAACCACCTTCGCGCCAACTTCTGCAACCAGTGCGGGGGCCGGCTCCGCGAGCAGCAGGGACGCGACACTGAAGGACGCACCAAGCTCTACGCCGATATCGCGCATCCGATCAACGCCGAGTGCCGGGAGGTGATCCAGAACCGCGTGATCGAAGAGTTCATGGCCGAGCTGGAGCGGAGCGGCCAGCCCGGCTACGTCTCGCGATACGACGAAGATTACGACGAGGATTACGAGCCGGACTACGAAGAAGGGCTCGCCGAAGATCGCCGGCTGCGGGCAGATGCCGCGCAGGCGCCGGCCGGTCCTCACGCCGCGGAACCGGCCGGCGAAGCGGCGCCCGCGGAACGAACCGAGCCTCGGAAGCAACTGCCCGAGAAGGAGCCGGGAGAATCGCCGCCGTCGCAAAGCAGCTTCGGCGCCGGATTGTTTGACAACGAGGAGGAGCTTTGAGCCGCAGCGAACCCGTCCGAACTCCGCCCCCCGCGCCTCCCCCGCGTTGGCAGCCTCGCTTCGGGCTGGGCGCGATGCTGCTCTTGATGCTGGTGTGCGGCGTGATGTCTTCGGCGGGGTATTACCTGGTCCGCGGCAATCTCGCCAGCCCCGGGCAGGCCTCCGGCGGCGGGCACACGCCGCAGCTCGCCTTCCTGCTGATCACGCTTGCCTCGCCGCTCCTGTTGGTGGTCATCATTAGCGCGGTCCTGGCGATCCTCCGCGCCGCCAGCCGGCGCCAGAAGCCGCGGTCTTAGCACCCGTCCTACAACCACTCCGCCCCCTGAGCAGATGTCGATGGATCATGGTTAGTTTCAGGCCCTCTCTCATTCTGCTGACTTGGCTCCTCCGGATCCCGACTCAGACGTGTGCCGCTGAGGCGCCGACAGCGGCCATTGAAGGACTGGGCGGCGTGCGCATCGTTCAGACGCAGATGATCTGGGATGCGGCCCCCCACAACGCCTTCACGGATCTCGCGCGATGGAACGGCCGTTGGTGCTGTTCTTTTCGCGAAGGCGCGGCCCACAGTTCCTACGACGGGGCGGCGCGCATCCTCATCAGCAACGGCGGGCGCGCGTGGCGGCGCCTGGTCTGCTTCGCCGACGCGGGATTGGACCTCCGCGACCCAAAGCTGTGCGTCTTGCCCGATGGGCGGTTGTTGCTCGGAGTCGGCGTGCGCCGGCAGATCGGGGACGAGCCGGATCGATGGGAAACCGCCTCCCGCGTCTACGTCACGCGGGACGGCGAGGCGTGGGACGGGCCGCACACAGTCGGCGACTCCAACGTATGGATGTGGCGGTACGCGCCGCACCGCGAGTTCATCTACAGTTTCGGCTATGCCAAGCCGCAGTCCAAATCAGGCGGCGGCGAAACCTTCTTGCGGCTCTACCGCAGCCGTAATGGAGTGGACTGGGACACGGTCACTCAAACGGAGGCGGGCGGCGGCTACGTGAACGAGACAGCCTTTGTCTTTGAGCCCGACGATCGCTGCGTAGCGCTGCTGCGGCGCGAGGGAGGCAACAGCCGGCTCGGCGTATCCCAACCGCCCTACGCCCGTTGGACCTGGACCGACTTGGACGAACGGTTCAACGGACCGGCTCTGCTACGTTTGCCCGACGGCCGGTTGCTCGCGGGCGGTCGCTCCAAGGCCTTGGGCGCCTCGTCGTCCAAAACAGCCATGGGCTGGCTGACTACCGATCCACCGGCGCTGCGCCCGTTGCTGTGGCTGCCTTCCCAACACGAGACCGGTTACCCCGGTTTGGCTTTCCACGAGGGCCGTGTATGGGCGAGCTATTACTCCAGCCAATCCGGCAAGTGTGCGATCTACATGGCTGAACTCGAATTATTGGAGGAGCGATGATAAAACCGACGCTGTTCCGGCCGGTGGTCGGTCGGCCCACGAATGGAGCGAAGCCGCGTGGACGGCGCTGGTTGAAGTTTCCGAAGCGTCACCAGGCCCGCCTGGGCGAATCATTAAGGAGAGCACGAATGAGGTTTACCGGAATTCTTGCACTAACGATGGCGATGGCAGGAGCAGGCGTTCCTTCGCGCGGCGAATCTCCCGAAGCCAGTCACCCGGATGCAGAGACGGTTCTCGCGGAGACGGGGGTCATCAACGTAAAAAGTCCGCCATATAACGCGGCCGGAAACGGGATGACCGACGACACGGAAGCCATTCAGGCGGCCTGGGACGCCGCCAAGCGGACGGGGGCGCGGGTCGTGCTGCCGCCTGGCGAGTACCGGATCAGCCTTCGCGGCGATGCCGCCGAGGGCTACCGTCCGGCGCTTCATTTCTCTGCCAGCGGCGTTTCCAAAGAGAAGCAGCCGATGCTGGAGGGAGCGACCCGGAGCGTGACGCTGTTGATCGACTTTCCTGAAAACGCTCCCCGCACCCAGGAAGTGATCCGCATCGACAAAGGGACGCTGACCGACAACCCGCGCGGAATGGAGTTCTGCAACCTGCGGCTGATCAACACCACCGCGCCGCGCTCCGGGACCTGGCAGGACCCGGTGGACTACCGCGGCGCCGGAATCCGAATTATCAATGGCTGGACCGGCCATCTGCTCCAGAATTTCCAGGTGAGCGGGTTCTACATCGGGATTGACCTTCAGAACGGCTATCACTCGGAGATCAGCCACGGGGAGATCCGCAACTGCAACTTCGGCCTGCGGTTATTCGGAACCCCGAACGGCACCACGATCCGCGAGATCGCCCTCCAGCAGATTCGTCCCGTCGCTAACAACACCGAGGGACTGAAGGCAAAGATGTTCCCGAAAGAGCGGATCGGCGCCTGCGTCTACGCCGGCGGCGGCACGATCACCAGCGGCTATTTCGAGAGCGTCAACACCGAGTTGTGCAGCGTCGCCGGCTACTTCTTTCACTCGGCCCCGGTTTCGTTCACCGTCGCATCGATGCGCAGCGAGAGCGTTTACGCGCCGATCTGGATCTACGGCCCGCTGGCCCCCTACCACTCGTCGGGATGCACCTTCATCACGCCCAGCATTGATTGCGACAGTCTGATTGCCCCGGCAATCTATCTGAACCGGGCTCACGGCTATACGTTCATCAATCCGAGGTTTTACCAGCGCAACAATGAAGGCGGCTCGCAGGTAGCGATCGAGATGACCTCCGGCTCACGCGGCAACTATATTCTCAACCCGCTCGACGACGGCAGTGGAACAACCGGCAACTTAGCTGACGATGTGATCGATGCCGGCCAGAAAAACGAAGTCAAATGGCTGGGCGCCGACTCAGGCTAGAATCTCCTCCACCACGCGGCCGTTGTCGCTGAGGAGCTTGCGGTCTTGGGCGCCTTGGCGGTAGGTGAGCTGATCCGGGGCCAGTCCGAAGAGGTGGAGGAGCGTGGCGTGGTAGTCGTGGTGGGAGACCGGATCGACGGTCGCCTGGTGGCCGAAGTCGTCGGTGGCGCCGTGCACCAGGCCGCCGCGCACGCCGCCCCCGGCCAGCCACATGCTGAAGCCGTACGTGTTGTGATCGCGGCCGACCTTGTCGGGACCGGAATCGTTCTGGATCACCGGCAG
>JAHWKS010000725.1 GCA_019347795.1 Planctomycetota bacterium
GCCCAGGCCGAATGGACCATCCGCCACAACGCATCCCGCTCCTGACGCCGGGGAAGGTCCGCTCCCCCGCTCGTTCCTGAACCGGGAAATATAATGATCGCGGGGAAGACATGCCGTTGCAGTGTTTTACGGATCGCCGAATTTCCGCCAAAAAATGCAACGATTCCTGTCGGCCGGCGGAAGGACGTAAGGAACGTCGTCTGACGGTTCGCCCCCACACATATTGAGGGGCCGCCGGGCGATTCTATTTGCTCGCGTCGGGGACGGACGTTTCAACGAGGGTGAAGCCGTGCTTTTGGAATACGCCGGCGGCGTGCTCGGAGAAAAGGAACTCGAAGAACTGTGCGGCCGCGGGGCTGGCGTCTTTGCGATTGATGAGCAGTGCGGGATAGCGGATCGGATCGCCCGCCTCGGGCGGAAAGACGTACGCCGCTTCCACCCGATCGGTCCGCTTCGCATCGGTGGAATAGACGATGCCAGCCTCGACTTCCGCTTGCTCGACGTACGTGAGGGCGACGCGAACGTCGTGGCCGCGGACGATCTTTCCGGCGGCCGCGAGTTCTTCGCGGAGGTCCAGCGCGCGAAGCGCGTCGTCGGCGTAGATGCCGGCCGGGACGTGCTCGCCCGCCAACGCAATTCGCTCGACGGCTTCCGACCTCAAATCGGCCGGCGACGCTACTCCGGCGGGGTTGCCTCGAGGCACGACGAGGACGAGCCGGTTGGCCAGCAGCGGCTTGGAGAGGGCCGCCAGCCCCTCTTCCTCGATCGTCCGCCCCCATTGCTCATTGGCGGAAAGGAACACGTCGGCGGGCGCTCCGGCAATGATCTGCTGGGCCAGTCCGCTGGAAGGCCCGGTGCTCACCTTCACTTCGACTCCGCGCCGCTCCTCAAACAGCCGGGCGACCTCCTTCACGGCGTCGGTGGTGCTGGCGGCGGCCAACACCATGACCGGCGCCGGCCGCGATCCCCCACCGCCGGAAACGCTTTGCGAAGTCTCAGGAGCGGTTGCGTCAGGTGATGACTCACAGCCCGAAAGCATCAGGCCTGCGAGCAGAGCCGCGCTGGAAAAAATCCAACGCGGCCCGCCTACCGCCGGTTTTACGGAAGTTGCAGCAATCATCCGAGGCGCGTCTCGACCGCTTGGGCTGGCGCAAACGCCAAGAGCCGAAGATAGCGAGAGGATGGCGCCGCGTCGAGCAGGGAAAGCGCCCCGCTGCCCGGTCTCTGAACTGCGGGCGGAGCCTAATACGTCCGGCCGAGCAGCATGCGGAATTCGCTGTCGGCGAAGCGGTCTTCGCCGATGGGAACGCCGTAGCCGAAGGTGACCTGGCCGCCGCCGGCGTAGAGCAGGTGCAGGCCGGCCACGAGCGTCGTGGATTGGAAGTCGGTTTGCCCCGGCGTCACAAGGAGCGAGTCGGAGGCGATCGTGTCGGGATTGCTGATGCTCGTGCTGTTGTGCACCTCGAAGGTTCCGGCGACCGACGTCACTCCTCGGGAGCAAGGGTCATCGTAAAGCCATGCCCCGGTGGTCACGGACGTGTAGAGGAAGGTCTGGTCTTCGATATCGCCCTGGAACGTCCGCGGGTTGGCAGTCGAGCTGATGTAGATGGGGTTGCCGCCGGCGTCTACGTCCACCTGGACCAGAATCTGGCCGAAGAACGTCTGGTCGGGCGTGAGCAGCATGCCGAGGAACGGCAGGAGGTGGACCGACTGGTTCTCGACCTCGACCAACGTATTGCCGCCCGCGAACCGCAGGTCGTCCGCGGTGGGCGTTCGCACGCCGAGCCCCGCCGCGACGGCCAACCGGCTGTCCTCGTACAAGAGCGTCTTGAGTCCCACATTCAGATTGCCCGGCTCGAAGTGATCGGGATCGGTCGCGCCGCTGGCGTTCACGGAGCTGTTGAGCGTGAAGGCGACCGGCATCCGCAGCTCGAGCGACATCATCCCGTCGAGAAACGTCCGCTCGAAGCCGGTGGTGAACCGCTGAACATCCACGTCGGCGGGGTTGCCGTTCAACGTGCCGATCGGCACGTTTTGGTACGCGGAGTAGTCGAGAAATACGCGATCCGCGGGCAAGGGATTGTAGTTCTCCGCCTGCTTGATGCGGCCGGTGGTGCTTTCCGTGGGATCGATCACGGTGGCCGTGCCGGTATCACCGAAAGACGAGTCTGTGAATATGCCGCGGGGCGTAACCGCCGCTTGCCGCCCGACGCCGAAGAAATCGCCGATCATGTTCGGGGATGCGCTGGCGGGCGCGGACGGCGTTCCCGTGGCGCCCGAGACGGAGGCGAAGTCCGGCGTGGGGGCGGGAGTCGGCGCCGTCGCGTCGGGAGCGGCATCGGGCGCCGGCGGGCGGGCGGCGTCGTCGCCGGCGTCTCCGTCGGTTCGCGGCTCGGCGTCGTCGGCCGGCGGCTGGGGCGCCCGTTCGATCGGCCGGCGCTGCGGCGAGTAAGTCGGCGGAGCGGGATAGGAATGAGGATACGGCCGATACGGCAGCGGGCAAACGCCGGACGGGCAACTTCGGTCCCCCAGCGCCCCTTGCCGCGCCCCCTGGGAGAAACGAAGCTGGGCCTGAACCGGCAAGGCGCTCAAGAACACGACGCCCATACAAAGGGGAATGAACATTCGCCGCGTCAGGTCGCCAAGGCGAGTGTCGCGCCCCGCGGCGGGAAGCATCGCAGCTATGGCAAGCCGTTCCTGGGTCGAAGGATTTTTCATGGCCGATCTGGGATTTGGCAAGGAAAGAAGCTCGGCCGCGCGGCGCGGGAATGCCGCGCGGAACCAATCGGATCCTCCGCGCAACCCGCCCCGAAGCGAAGCCGGAAAATCCCAAATTCTTGGATCGGCCGCCGCAGCCCTTACCATGAGGAATTCTGGAAAAATCCTAAGAACCGGCGGAACCGGTCGCGCGTCCGATCACGTCCGCGTCCGCGGCGTGACGGGGGAGCCGGCGTGGAGTACCATAGGCGTGGAAAACTCGCTTCCTGGTATTCACGGTTGGAGTCGTTCGATGAGATTATCTTTCGCGTTTGTTTTTTCTGCGGCTGCCTTGGCCGCTTTGCCGCACGCGGCACGCGCGGCCGATTCGCTGGCCGGGTCGAAGCCGAACATTGTGTTGATGATCACCGACGATCAGGGGTATCCGCCCGTCGGCCGGCATGGGCATCCTTGGATTCGGACGCCGAACCTCGATGATCTTTATGAGCAGAGTACTCGCTTCACGCGGTTCCTGGTGTCCCCGACCTGCGCTCCGACGCGATCGGCGATGATGACGGGGCGTCACGACATGCGGAACGGCGTAACGCACACCATCCTGGAGCGCGAGCGGATGACGCTCGACGCCGCCATCCTGCCGCAGGTGCTGGCCACGGTCGGCTACACCAGCGGCATCTTCGGCAAGTGGCACCTGGGGGACGAGGAGCCGTATCAGCCGCCGGGCCGTGGCTTTGATGAGGCTTTCATCCACGGCGCCGGCGGCATCGGTCAGGCGTACGACTGTAGCTGCGCCGATGCGCCGAATAACAAATACTTCGATCCCGTGGTCCGCCACAACGGCTCTTTCGTCAAGACCGAAGGCTTCTGCACCGATGTCTTCTTCACCGCCGCACTCGGCTGGATCAAGGAAGTGAAAGATCGCGAGGCGCCGTTCTTCGCGTACATCAGCACGAACGCGCCCCACGGCCCCTTCATCGCACCGCCGGAGAACGCCAAGCGGTTCACCGACCTCGGGTTCGGCGAGCAGCAGGCCGGG
>JAHWKS010000028.1 GCA_019347795.1 Planctomycetota bacterium
TGGGAGCTGCGGCCGGTCTGGCCGTCGTCGGTGCGAAATTACCTTACGCAGCCGCAGGCGAACGGCCTCACAGGCTATGAGCTCGCGGAGCAGGTGATGCGGCGGCAGCTCACGCTCGGTCCCTTTCAGGAGACGGTGCGTCAGCATCTCAATGGACAAATCGGACCCGACTTCGAAGCGACGGATCTGCCGCGCGCGGTGCACCAGCCGAATATTCAACCCGACGGCACGTTGGAGAACGTGGTGCAACGCTCCACCGGCAACTTCTCGACGGCTGATCTGCTGTTGGACTCGCTGGGGTTTTCCACGGCGGCCGGTCGCCACAACCTCAAGGTGAACCTGCACCACCTGGTGAAGCGGATCGAAACGTCGGCCGGCTCGGCGACGGCGGTGGTCTGCGAAGACTTAGTCGGCAGACTCGAGCGGAGATATCATGCGGCGAATATCGTGCTTGCCTGCGGATCGCTGGAAAGCCCAAAGCTGGCCCTCATCAGCAATCTGGACGACCCCAACGGCAAGATCGGTCGGGGGCTGACCGACCATCCTGCGTATTTCTATCAGACGCACCACGCCTTACCCGACAGCGGGCCTTTGGGTTGGATCGGCGACCGCGGGGGCCATGCGAAGCTAATGATTCGCCACAAGCAGGCCACCGCCGCCGCGCATGCTTATCACATCGAGCTGCTGATCAACGCCCGGTTTTGGGATACACGGCATGCCGACAACGAGCTTTGGAATCTGGTTGCCGACAATAATGAGCCGTCCAAAGTAGAAATCAAATTCATCTTCGACAGTCCGCTGAACGATTGCAATCGAATTGTCTCCAAGGGGCTGGGACAAAAACCCGACGTCTACGTTGCCGCGAACCTGACCGCCGACGGCTACAAGGCCGAGATGGTCGCAGTGCGAAACCAGGTTTTGACCGCCTTGGGAATTCCGGCGAACGACCTGAGCGATCAGTGGAATGATTGGGAGTGGAGTCAGGGGATCTACGGCAGCGTCCACCATGCCGGCGGAACGCTGCGGATGAGCGACAACGGCAGCGGCGTCGTGGACGAGAACCTGAAGCTCCTCGCGTACGACAACTTGTACTGCTGTGACGTCTCGGTCTTTCCGTCGATTCCCGCGGCGAACCCGTCGTTGACTTTGGCCGCCTTGGCGTTGCGGCTTGCGGATACGCTTGCAGGGCAATCGATGACAAGCAAACCTGCCGCAACGCCTGCGGCGACCGCGTAAACGAGTTGAGCGGCGAATCCATGGCTGTTCCCTCCGTGCGACCGGGGATCGGCGCGGCGGCGTTTCCCGGCGGCGTTACCTTTCGCGTCTGGGCGCCGTTCGCGCCCTGGGTCCGCGTCGCCGGCTCATTTAACCAATGGAGCGCCACGGCCAATGACCTCGCCTCCGAAGGGAACGGGTACTGGTCGGCGGACATAGCGAAGGCGGCCGTGGGCGATCATTACCGATTTGTGGTCGGCAGCATGACGCGCTGGCGCGCCGATCCCCGCGCGCGGGCGGTGACGCGCTCCGACGGAGACGCCGTCGTCGCCGCCGACAACTATCGCTGGCGGGTGAACGACTTCACCATGCCTCCGTGGAACGAACTGGTGATCTACGAACTGCACCTGGGTTCCTTCCTCGGAAGGCGGGCCACCCTGGCCTCGATGTTGACCGTCGCCTCGCGCGGCATGGGCCACCTGCAAAACCTGGGCGTGAACGCCATCGAAATCATGCCCGCTCAGGAGTTCCCCGGCGACGACTCCTGGGGATACAACCCGACGCACCTGTTCGCCGTAGAAACCGCCTATGGCGGTCCCGACGCGCTCAAGCAGTTTGTGGACGACGCCCACGCCCACGGCATCGCGGTCATTCTCGACGTAGTCTACAACCACCTCGGCCCCAATGACCTCATACACTCCGTCTGGCAATTCGACGGTTGGTGGGAAGGCGACGACATGGGAGGCGTCTACTTCTACAACGACTGGCGAGCCTGGACGCCGTGGGGCCACAAGAATCGGCCGGATTACGGTCGGCCGGAAGTCCGGCAGTTCCTGCACGACAACGTGCTGATGTGGCTGGAGGAGTACCGCATCGACGGCCTCCGCTTCGACATGACTGTTTACATCCGCAACGTTTATGGCGCCGACGGCGTACCTCCCGAAGATCCGACGAACCTGGGCGGGTGGGGGTGGAGCCTGCTCCGCTGGATCAACGATGAGGTCGACGCCCGACAACCGTGGAAGGTGATGATCGCCGAAGACATGCGGCAGAACGCGGCCGTCACCGCGCCCACTTCGCAGGGCGGGGCGGGGTTCGACGGGCAGTGGGACGATCAATTCCACCATACGCTCCGCCGTGCGATTGTCGTGCCGGGCGATGAGGAGCGCGACGTCTGGTCCATTAAAAGCTCGATCGACAGACGATACAGTCCCGACGCTTTTCGCCGGGTGATCTACACCGAGAGCCATGACGAGGTCGGGGAAATCATTCCCAACCCGCTGGGAAAACAGCGCGTTCCCGAGCACATCCAACCCGGGCAAGCGGACGGCTGGTACGCCCAGAAGCGATCGACGCTCGGCGCCGCTGTCGTCTTTACCAGCCCGGGAATTCCCATGATCTTTCAGGGACAGGAGATGTTGGAGTGGATCCAGTTCACCGGTAAAGGCTCCATGGATTGGGACAAGCTAAGGCGGTTTCCCGGAATCGTGCGCCTCTATCGCGATCTCATCCGCCTGCGGCGCAACTGGTTCAATAACACGCGCGGACTGCGAGGCCATCATACGAACGTCTATCACGTCAATCCGCAGGACAAGGTCCTGGCCGTCCATCGTTGGCAGGAGGGAGGCCCGGGGGACGACGTGATCGCGGTGCTCAACTTCGGCAACCGCACCTATGCCGGTTACAGCGTTGGGTTCCCGCATCCGGGCGCCTGGCGGGTGCGGTTCAACAGCGACTGGTCCGGTTACAGCCCCGCTTTCCACAACCACGCCAGCAACGACACAGTCGCACACGGGGGCCGGCTTCACGATATGCCGTGCCACGGCGACGTGGGGATCGGCTGCTATACGGCGATCATTCTCTCGCAGTAACCATGCTCCGCGCCACGCGAAAGCCGTCGGCGCCGGTATGGTTCCCGGGGGGATTCCAGATCGCCGCGTTGGAACCCATCGCAGACGGATCGTTTAGAAACGTGCCGCCGCGCAGGGGGCGATACCCGTCATCGACAGTCTCGTCCGCCGACGGGTCTTGCGGGAGCGAGCGGCCTTGGCTGTCCACGCGGTCATGGCACCACTCCCAGACATTGCCGTGCATGTCGAACAGGCCCAGTTCGTTGGGGCGCAGCAATCCGACCGGCCGGGAGCGGACGCCCGAATTCGCCATGGACCAGCCGTAGCGATCCAGCATCTCCACCGCCTCGCCGAAGGACCAACGCGTTGCGGCGCCGGCGCGGCAGGCGAACTCCCACTCGTCCGCCGTCGGCAAGCGATAGCCGCTCAGGCTCGAGGCGTCGGCCTTGATCTTCATTCCGGACGCGTACTCTCCTTGGTCATTCGGAGCGTAGCACCATTGGTCTTCCGGAATACCTTGCTCGCCGCTGAGCCAATTGCAATACGCCGCGGCGTCGTACCACGAGACTTCGTTAACGGGGGAGTCGCGGCTCTGGGCGGAACGCTTGTCCCACGCATGATCGGGGCGGAAGCGGAGAAATTCCGCAACCGTGGTTTCGCAAGTCGCCAAATTGAATGGCCGCTCGACCCTCAAAGTCCGCACCTCGCCGAAATGATTCTCCGCCTCGATTTCTCCCGGCGGCACGATAACCATGGTTGGAGCAGCAGGATTGTCGGCGGTGAACTGCTCATGATCGCCTTGTATTCCCCACCGCCTGAGCAGCCATTCGGCCGCGCCGCGCACGCCGGGGTCGGAAGCATCTCGCTGCGACAACACGACCGGCGCCAACCGCTCGCGATCTTTTTCCGGCAGATCATCTCGGGTGAAGTCGCCCAGCATCAGCAACAAAGCCCGGCGCGCGGGCGCATCCGGCTCGTGCGCCGGACTGAGCTGATGAATGAGGGCTTGCGGATCTACGCCGCTTTGCGACGTTTGCTCGATCAGGTACGTGCGAAGCGTCGGCTCCGCTTCGCTTCGCAGGAGCGGCATCACTTCGTTCCACTGCCCGGCAGCCGCCAATACTGCGGCCGCCGCCGCCTTCCGGCGAGCCAAGGCGATCGATGAACTCAGTTCGCCGCCGCTCTCCTCCAAAATCGCCTTGAGCGGCGCAAAGCCGTCCGGCTCCGCAGCGGCGAATTCGGCGTACAATTCACCGAGTCTCCGGCGCCTCGCGGCGTCGCGGCTCTCGGCCACGAGATTCGCGAGCGCCGGCAACATCGCTTTGCCGACCGGCCGCAATAACTCCGTCCACTCGCGCAGCCGCATCGAGCTTTCCGTCGCAAGGCGATTGGCGACGGTCGCGCTAATCGCTTCCCATCGCGGATCGTGCGGGTCGTGCGAGGCCAGAAAACATGCCGCCCGCAGTTGCTGATCGTGGTCGGCCTCGGGGTTTTCGACGATTCGCCACATCCGCCGCGCCGCCGTCTGTGCGTGCGGCTGCAGCGAAGCGCGAATGGCCGCCACCTCCGCAGGAGTAGCTGTCAGCAGTCGGTCCGCGAGGTAATCCGCCTGGTTTGCATCGCGCGGCAGCAGGGCCAGGCTGAGATGCAGTTGCCGGCGATCGTCGCCGCGCGCCCGGGCCTCCGCGAGCCGCTGCTGGAGCGGAGCGTCAATCCATCGTCGGTAGCCCGCCATCTCCTCCACCACGGCAGGGACCTGTGCGGTGGGAGCGTGGAGCAGCGTCTCAATCTTCGCCTGCGACTGAAGACGTCCCCAGATTTCCCAGCCGCCGCCCGCAAGCAGCAACAGGCACGCTGCCACAATCGCGCTGCGGACCGCGAAATACCGGCCGGCGCGGCCCATCATCCGCCGCTGGGTGGCCCTCCAGTTTTTGCGAGAGGTCAGCGCGCAAAACTGGAGGTACTCCCACGCCGACGGCAAGTAGCGGTTCTCGGGCCGGGAGCTCCACAGCGTTGCCCGGTCCGCGAGCCGCAACTCGGCCCGACCGCGACGCGTTTCCTTTTGCTTCCGCTGCAGCCACTCGCGCAGCGGCGCCACGAGATAGTCGTGGGTGAGCTGGTAGCATCGTGCTTCCATCTCGGCCCCCGCGGCGTCGCTGCATGGCTCGGCGAGCGCCGATTCCGTGGGCGTTATCAGCCGCACTTCACCGTCGAGGATGTGAATCAGCTCGTCAACTTCGCGGGGCCTGTGGGAGTAGCCGGCGGCCTCGCGCAATTCCTCGGCGGACCGCACGCGCCCCTTGATGTCCGTGCCGGGCGGCGGCAGGAGCGCCCGCAGCACGGCTCGCGCCGCCTTCTGGTGAAGCCGATGCGCCGGTGGAGCGGTAGGCGCGCTGAAGGCTTCCTCCAGAAAAGCGGCGCCGACGCCTTCCGCGCCTCCCAGATCGCGCAGGCTCCCCGGAGTCCATGGCCGGTCCTTCATCATCTGGGCGAACAACGCCAGACGCACGCAGATCACCTTCTCCTCTTGGGCCAATCCAGCCGCAGCTTCGTTCAAGAACTGGGCGTGCTCGGGCGACGTCTCCGGCGAGTCGGGCAAGGCGCCAAAAGCGCGGCCGTACGCCGCCAGCACTTTGCGGGCGTGGCGAATCGGGAACAAATCGACCGCGGCGGAATTGCTCCCTTCGACGAGAGGCGTCTCCAACTCGCGCATGAACCAGGTGGCGGCCATCCAGAAATCGTCACGCACCAACACGATGCACTGGAGGCGACCCCCCTCGCACTGCCGCAGCGCTTGCACCAGCTCGGCGTGATCGCGGTCGCGGTTGCCGTGCAGCCATTGCTCGAACTGATCGAGAACCAACAATACCTTGCGGCCCCCGGTGGACGCCTCGCCCCGCCGCATAGCGGCGAGCATATCTTTGAGGCTGAGCGCCTCTGGAAGATCCGAAAACCGTCGGCGCAGCGCGCCACGCAGCCGCAGCTCGGTATCGTCGGCCGCGACCTCGATGTAAATCGTCGCCACGCGGTCGCTCAGGCGAGGCAGCAAGCCGGCTCGGACCAGCGATGACTTGCCGCAGCCGGACGGGCCGTAGATCACTCCCACCTTGAACGTTTTGTCGCCGTCGCTTTCCTCGATCCGCAACTTCCAGAACCGAACGCTTTCCGGCAGTCCCCAGCGATCCCGCGGACCGGGCAGCAGTTGCAGGAAGAAGTCGGCGTCGTGCTCGTCGAAGCTTCGCAGCCCCTTGGGCACGATGCTGATCGCCCGGCCGCTGGAATCGCCACGCGAGGAGCCGACCTCGTCTGCGGGCGCCGCGGCGTGCGAAGTCGCCCCATGCGGCGCAGCAGACCCTTCATAGCGGACGGTCGCGTACTGCGAAGGCTCCTCCAGAAAACTGCGCAAATCCTCGGCCATATCCAGCGCCGTCGGATAGCGATCGCTGGCGCGCCTCGCGAGCGCCTTCAGGCAAATCCGCTCTAATTCCCGGGGAACGGCGTCGTCGATCTGTCGGGGGGGCTTGACGTCCCGCGTCGCGATCTGCGCCAGCAACTCCGACTTGTCCGCGGCCGTGAAAGTCCGGCGGCCGACGAGCAACCGGTAAAGCACAACGCCCAGGCTGTATACGTCGCTCCGCCCATCCACGCGGTGCCCTTCGCCGCTCGCCTGCTCCGGGCTCATATAGGCCGGCGTCCCCACCCAGCGCGTCTCTTTCCCGATGTCCGCTTCCTTGAGCGCCAGTCCGAAATCGACGACATGCGCTCGTCCCGCGTCGTCCAGAAGAATGTTGCCGGGCTTGATGTCGCGATGCACCACGCCGCGTTTGTGGGCGTAGTGCAGCGCATCGGCGACGGCGGCGGTCCACTCGGCCGCCTCCCGCCAGGTCGGCCGCAAGCTCTTCATTCGCTCCAGGAGCGTCTTTCCCGCCACATATTTGGAGACGATGTAACAGGGGTGCTCGTCCGTGCCCCCCACGTCATACACCGGCACGATGTGCGGATGATCAAGATTGGCTACGGTGCGGGCCTCAGCCAGATACGCCTCGGCGTCCTCCGGCCGCGTCACCAGCCGGGCGTGTGGAACCTTCACGGTTACGGAGCGCTTCAGCCGTTCGTCGTGGGCCAGATAAACGAGGCCAAAGCCGCCCTTGCCCAGAAGTTTCTCAATGCGGTAGCGGCCGATGTGACGGGGCTGCGACGATCGCTCCGTGTTCTTGGACGCAGGATCCACGTTCAGCGTCGACTCATCACGTTCGCCGCTGGCGCTCTCGGCGGTTTGATGTTGATCGCTCGGCGCCGTGTGGTCCATGCCAGCCCTCGCATGGGGCTTCATCAGTGTGCGCGCGGAAGAATCGCCACGGATGATTCTAGCCCACGGCCGTTCGCAACGCATCGGGCGTCGCGGCCGGAGCGACGGACTCAAGCCCGCGGGTGAAACTGGCGGTGGATACGCTTCAGGCGCGTCGAATCGACGTGGGTGTAGATTTGAGTCGTGGCGATGCTGGCGTGGCCGAGCATCTCTTGGACTCGGCGAAGGTCGGCGCCGCCGGCCAACAGGTGCGTGGCGAAGCTGTGGCGGAGCGTGTGCGGGCCGATCTCCGGCGGCGCGCCGACCCGCGCCGCGTACTTTTTGACCATCTCCCAGATCGCCTCGCGGCGGAGAAGCGCTCCGCGGCGGGAAAGGATCAGCCACTCCGGCGCCAAGCCGGCCCGCGCCGCCAATCGAGGCCGCTCTTCGTCGAGGTATCGCCCGACCCAGCGGGCCGCCGTCTTGCCCAGCGGGACGAGCCGCTGCTTGTCTCCCTTGCCGTGACAGAGGCAGTATCCCTCATCGAGGTGCACGTCGGGCAGACGGAGCGACGACAGCTCGGAGGCCCGACATCCGGTGGCGTACAACAGCTCCAGCACCGCCCGATCTCGCAGCCAATAGGAGTCGCTCTTGCGGGGCGCCGCGAGGAACCGCTCCACCATCTGCGGCGAGAGGACGTGCGGCACGCGCTGCCACAGCTTCTGGCTGCTGAGCAGCTCCGCCTGGCTGTCCTGCAACACTCCTTCAAGCTGCAGATAGCGAAAGAACACCTTCAGCGACGCCAGCCGCCGCGCGATGCTGGCCGGCGCCAGGCCCTGGTCGTGCAGCCAGCCGACGTAATCGGAGAGGTCGGCGATCGTCAGCTTTTGAATCGATCGCCCGGCGAGCCACTCGCGAAAGTGGGCCTGGTCGCGGTGGTACGCCTTAAGGGTGTTCTCGGACATCCGGCATTCGCTGCGCAGGTAGTCCTCGAACGCGGCGCTCCACCGCACGGGGGCGTCGCCGGTCGTCTTCGGCGAAGGGGGGACGAGCTTGGGCTTGAGAGGCATCGCATTGAGGAGACTCGAGCGGGAAGGGGTCGGGGAGGTTTTTCGGTCACACGTCTTGCCGCGTCGTAGGATCGATGGCCGAAAAACATCCCCGACCCGTCGTGCAGCATCGGCCGGCTTGCCGTGTCGCCTCAATCTCTTGCCGAGGATTCGCTCCATCCGGCTTAACCGGGATTGCGGCCGGAAGGGGTCGGGTCGGTTTTTCGGCCATGGATCCTACGACGCGGCAAGATCCATGGCTGAAAAACCGCCCCGACCACGCCCGACGAGACGCTGACGGCGGGGCGCGGTATGTTTGGTTAACCTCTTACTCGAAATCGCACCACCCATGAATATTCTTGTTACCGGCGGCGCCGGTTATGTCGGTTCGCACGCTGCCCGGCTGCTGGATCGGGCCGGACACGAGGTGTGGATCTACGACAACCTTTCGCAGGGGCATCGCGAGGCGGCGTTGCCGGGCCGGTTAGTTGAGGCGAGTCTCACCGACGGCGAAGAACTACGCAGCGTCTTGCGCGGACGGCGGATTGACGCCGTAATGCACTTCGCCGCAAACGCCCTGGTCGGGGAATCCGTGCTCGATCCCGCCAAGTATTACCGGAACAACGTGATTGGCACGTTGAGCCTCCTCGAGGCGATGCGGGATACGGAAGTTCATCGTATCGTCTTCTCGAGCACCACGGCGGTATACGGCGCCCCGGAGCGGATCCCGATTGTCGAGGACGAGCCCAAGCAACCGATCAGTCCCTACGGCTTCACCAAGCTGATCATGGAGCGGGTGCTGGAGGATTATGCACGAGCCTATGGGTTTGGGTTCGCCGCCCTGCGATACTTCAACGCCGCCGGGGCCACTCCTGACGGGGACCTGGGCGAAGACCACGACCCGGAAACGCACCTCGTCCCGCTCGTGCTGCAAACGGCGCTGGGACAGCGCGAGGCGATTACCATTTTCGGCGAGGATTACCCCACCCCCGACGGCACATGCATCCGCGATTACGTCCACGTGGACGACCTGGCCGACGCGCATCTCAAGGCGCTTGGCTGCTTACGCTCCGGCGAAGGCATCCAGTTGAACTTGGGAACCGGCCGCGGCCACAGCGTGCGCGAGATTATCGAAAGCTGTCGCCGGGTAACGGGCCGGCCCATTCCCGAGCGGAGCGGCGAGCGTCGCGAAGGCGACCCGCCGAAGCTGGTAGCCGACGCCAGCCGCGCTAAGTCCCTACTCGGCTGGGCGCCGCGATACACGCAGTTGGACGACATCGTCGCCACCGCATGGAAGTGGCACGAATCTCATCCGAACGGCTACGCCTCGAATTAGCCGTCTCTTCTGCCGCCGATTGCGGGATGCCGCAAAGTCGCGGTTGCATGGTCTGCAACTCTTGGATTATTCAAGAGTTAAGCGGCTGCTGACGGCGCTGGCGCCTGCAATTGCCATTCCATTGGCGCCGTCTTTGCGTAATTACTGGCGGCAGAATTCATCGTTTGGCAGCGGAAGGAGCAGAGATGACTGGGGCGTGCCTGCATCCGGAAGTGGTTGCGAGTTGTCGCGGCAAGCCGCGGATGCTGGGGCTGCAACTGGGGGACGAGCTGCGGGAGCGGATTATGCTGGCCCGATCCGCGCTCTCGCAACTGGCGGGCTTCCGCTGCTTGCAGCCGTGGTGGCTGCCCTACCCGGCCTATTTGTACTGGGCGGAGTTCCAGGCGTGGCGCCTGATGGAGCAGCCGGTCCGCCAGGTGTATCCCGCGGTGGCGGAGCAAATCGAGGGAATGGCGGAAGGCGCCGGATTGAACTTGAGCTCCATGTACCTGTTCCAGGCGCTGGAGTCGGTGATGACGGCCCTGGACATTTGCTGCGATTCCCCCGACACCTGCGAGATGGCGTCCCCCCGCTTCGCCGCCTGCTCAGCCGTCGCCGTACGGGGTCGGCGGAGCGCGAGCGGGCGGCCGATCGTGGCGCACAACTTTGATAACGTCGATGTGGTCCGCTCGTTCTACGTGCTCCGCGAGCGGCACGGCGCGGGGCAGTATCGAACGCTCGAATTCACCATGGCGCCGCTCAGCGGGGCGGTGGACGGCGTGAATGAGAAGGGCTTGTGCATCACGTACAATTACGGATTCACCGCCAGTGCGGGCGCGCCGGCGCCGTCGGTATCCATGGCGATCTCCGAGGCGCTCGGCACGTGCGGCACGGTGCGCGAGGCGATTACCTCGATCTCCAGCCGCCCCCGATGCGGCGGAGCGCTGCTAATGCTCGCCGACGCCGAAGGCGATGTCGCCGCGCTGGAGCTGGCCAGCGACCGTGCCTGCACGCGCCGGCCCGATGGCGCCGACGACTGCCTCTTCCACGGCAACGCCTATCAAACGGCGAAGCTGCAGGAAGTCGAAGCGCCGGCCGAGACCCGCTACGGCGAGAGCGCCCCGCTCCCCTTGCGCGGCCGGCGGGTGATGGAGTCCCCCGAGCGGCGCGACGCCCGGCTGGCCGAACTTATGGCGACCTCCGCCCCGGCCGACGCCGACGACCTGGCGCGGCTCATGAGCGATCACGGCGCCGACGGCCGCGGCGATGACGGCACCATCTGCATGCACGGCGACTACTGGAGCACCAACGCCAGTCTGCAGCTCTTCCCCGCCCAGCGCAAGATGCGCGTCGCCTACGGCCCCGCCTGCCAGGCCGAGTTCCGCGAGTTCGCGCTGTAGCTCTGTCGCCATTGCAAAAGGTTGCACCAGGCGGCCCGCCTGCGATAATTGATGCTTCGCCGGAACAAACCACCTCCTCTCGGGAAGCATCGTTATCAACCATGCAACTACTGGCGTCCTTTGCTGCTCTGCTAATTGCCCTATCGGCTTTCGCCGCATCCGGGGCGGAGAAGCCGAACATCCTGTTCATCGCCATCGACGATCAGAATGACTGGATCGGTTGCCTGGAGGGACATCCGCAGGCGCAGACGCCGCGTATCGATGCGCTGGCGGCGCGGGGGACGCTGTTCACCAACGCCCATTGCCAGTCGCCGCTGTGCAATCCCTCGCGCACCAGCCTGATGACCGGCCGGCGCCCTTCGGCCACCGGCGTCTATGGGCTGGCGCCGTGGTTCCGCGAGGTGGAGGAGCTTTCAGACATCCTGAGCCTCCCTCAGCACTTCGCGGCCAGCGGCTATCGCACGTATTCAACCGGCAAGATCTATCACGGCGGGTACGGACGGCGGAAGAATGATAACGAGTTCCACGTGCTGGGCCCCGGGGCCGGCGTCGGCGCCCGGCCGAAGGAAAAGCTGGTCAACACGCCGCAGAACCATCCGCTGATGGACTGGGGCGTCTTTCCGCACCAGGACGAGGAGAAAGGGGACTGGCAGGTCGCCTCCTGGGCGGTGGAGCAGCTTGAGTCGCAGCCGGAAGAGCCGTTCTTTCTTTCGGTCGGTTTCTTCCTGCCGCACGTTCCCTGCTACGCTACGCAGGAGTGGTTCGATCTCTATCCGGCGGAGTCGCTCGCCTTGCCTCCCGTGCAGCCGGACGACCGGGCCGACACGCCGCGATTTTCTTGGTATCTGCATTGGAAGCTCCCCGAGCCGCGGCTCAAGTTCTTGAAGGAGGCGGACCAGTGGAAGAACCTTGTGCGGTCGTACCTGGCCTGCACCAGCTTCGTCGATAGCCAGGTGGGACGCGTCCTCGATGCGCTGGAGAAGAGCGGCAGGAGCGAGAACACGATCGTTGTGCTCTGGTCCGACCACGGATGGCACCTGGGCGAGAAGCAGATCACCGGCAAGAACACCCTGTGGGACGACTCGACGCGGGTGCCGCTCATCTTCGCCGGGCCGGGCGTGACGGAGGGCGCTGTGTGCCGCCGGCCAGCCGAACTGTTGGACATGTATCCCACGCTGGTCGAGCTGTGCGATCTGCCGGCCGTTGAGGGACTGGAGGGACACAGCCTCGTCCCGCAACTCGAGGACGCCCAGGCGCCGCGGCCGTGGCCGGCCGTCACCACGCACAATCACGACAACCACGGCATCCGCAGCGAGCGCTGGCGGTACATCCGCTACGCCGACGGCTCCGAGGAGCTGTACGACATGGAGAACGATCCTCACGAGTGGCGGAACCTGGCGGAAGACGCGCAGTACGCGGACGTGATCCGCGAGCATCGCCGCTGGCTTCCGGAGAAGAGCGCCAAGCCGGCGCCCGGCAGCCGGCATCGCATCCTCACGTACGAAAACGGAGAGGCGGTGTGGGAAGGGGAGGAGATCGGTCCCCGCGAGCCGGTTCCGGAGTTGTAGGAAAAATTAGCCACGGAAGAGCACGGATGAAACACGGATAAGAACTAAACGAGGTGGATGCAATGCGCGGAGTTGTCATGAGAGGCTTGCTCGGAATTATCGGCGGAATGTTCGTGGCCGTGAGCGGCGCGATGAGCGCGGAGGATGTGGCGCCGCCGAACATCGTGCTGATTGTGGCGGATGATCTCGGGTACGCCGAGTTGGGCTGCTACGGGCAGGAGAAGATTCGCACGCCGAATGTCGATCGGCTGGCGCGGGAGGGGATGCGGTTCACGCAGCATTACAGCGGGAACGCCGTTTGCGCTCCGTCGCGGTGCGTGCTGATGACCGGCATGCACCCGGGCCACGCGATCGTTCGCACGAATCGCGAGATCAAGCCGGAGGGGCAACATCCGCTCCCGCCGGAGTCGGTCACCGTCGCCGAGCTGCTCAAGGAGCAAGGCTACACCACCGGCGCCTTCGGCAAGTGGGGGCTGGGGCCGCCGGGATCCTCGGGCGATCCGCTCCATCAGGGGTTCGACCGCTTCTTCGGCTACAACTGCCAGCGGGTGGCGCACAACTACTATCCGACGTACCTCTGGTCCAACGACGAGCGGGTCGAGCTGAAGAACGAGGCGTTCTCGCCGTATCAAAAGCTGCCGGAGGGCGCCGATCCGCACGACCCGGCCAGCTATCGCGGCACGCACGGCGTGGAGTACGCGCCCGATCTCATCGCCGAGCAGGCCCGGCAGTTCGTGCGCGACAACCGCGACCGGCCGTTCTTCCTTTACTACCCGACGATCGTGCCGCACCTGGCGCTGCAGGTTCCCGAGGATTCGCTGGAAGAGTATGCATCGGCGTTTCCCGAGGACCCGCCGTACGTGGGCGGCCACGGCTACTTGCCGCATCGCACGCCCCGCGCCGCCTACGCCGCAATGGTGACGCGGATGGATGCGCAGGTCGGCCGGCTGATGGACCTGGTGGAAGAGCTGGGACTGACCGAGCGGACGATCTTCATCTTCAGTTCCGACAACGGCCCCGCCTACGATCAGCTGGGCGGGACCGATTCCGACTTCTTCGAGTCCAACGGACCGCTGCGGGGACACAAGGGATCGCTGTACGAAGGGGGGATCCGCGTCCCCTGCGTGGTGCGGTGGAAGGGACGGATTGAGGCGGGATCGATCTCGGATCGCGTGACCGGCTTTGAAGATTGGGCGCCGACGCTCTTGGACCTGACCGGCGCCGCCAAGGCCATTCCCGCCGAGATGGACGGCATCAGCTTCGCCCCCACCTTGCTCGGCAAGTCGCAGCCGCCGCGGCCGTTTCTCTACCGCGAGTTCCCCAGCTACGGCGGCCAGCAGTCGGTGCGGATCGGCGACTGGAAAGGCATCCGCCAGAATCTGGCGCCGCGCGGCAAGAAGGACAAGCCCGATCTCGACATCGAGTTGTACAACCTGGCGGAGGACGTTGGCGAGACCACCGACGTGTCGGCCGAGCATCCGGCTGTCGTCGCTCAGATGGAGGAGCTGATGCGCTCCCAGCACACCCCGAGCGAAGCGTTCCCCCTCCCTGCCTTGGACAACTTAAGGTGATGCCGTGGCGGGCGGGAACCTTCCTTTGATTTTGCGCCTATTCTCGCGCGAAGTGGCCCGGGAATTGCCCATAACTCCTGTCAAAGTCAGTCGCGATTCGCGGGGATCGCGGCGCGCCGACGGGCCGGCGCTTTATTCAAGCAGACAGGAGGGTTTTGTTATGGGTTTGTTCACCAGCAAAGAGTTCACTTCGCTCGAAAATCTGTTCATCGATCAGTTGCAGGACATTTACGACGCCGAACATCGGCTGACCAGCGCGCTGCCGAAGATGGCCGAGAAGGCTCACAACCCGATGCTGGCCACGGCCTTCCGGGACCACCTGCAGGAGACCGAGCGGCAGATCGAACGGCTGGAACGCGTGTTCGAGATCATCGGCGAATCCTCGAAACGGAAGAGCTGCGAGGCGATGAAGGGCCTCGTCAGCGAGGGCAGCGAAGTCCTGAGCGCCACCGGCGACCCGGACGTCATCGACGCCGCGTTGATCTG
>JAHWKS010000726.1 GCA_019347795.1 Planctomycetota bacterium
TGTGGCGAGCGACATTTCAGTCGTCGCGACACGCGGTTTCTGCAGGTGCTGCACCGGGAGTTGGCGCCGCTCGTTGGCCGGCAACTGGCCGCGGCCGACGAACCCTCGGCGATGCAGCTTTCGCCGCAGCGCCGCGAGGTGCTCGATTGCCTACTGGAAGGGGACAGCGAAAAGCAGGTTGCCGCTCGCCTCAACTTGACGCAGCAGACCGTCCACCAATACGTGAAGGCGGTCTATCGCCATTTTCGCGTCAACAGCCGGGCCGAACTGATGGCCCGCTGGATTCGCTCCGAGCGCGGCTGCCGACGGTACATGCATCGCGCGGCAACATGAGACGGCGATGACCCGGCGCTATTGGCCAGCCTACAGGCGCCGTTGCTTATTCGCCAATGATCTTCACCAGCACGCGCTTCTTGCGGCGGCCGTCGAATTCGTAGTAGAAGATGTGCTCCCACGGCCAGTTCTACGAGCTTAGCCTTTACAGGATCTTTGGCCGCCAGCTTCTCAAGTGCCTCGTCAAGAGCGAGCGGCTCATCAACTGGCCATCGCGAGCCGCTGATGCTTGAGGCGGACGCGTTGGGTCTGTCGCAAATGATCTCGAATTTGCTAAATAGCGCTGCGAAACACACTCATCAAGGTAGCAAATCCGGCTTTTCGTGCGGCGGGAGGGCGAGCTGGCGGTCGTTTCTGTGCGCGGTCACGGCGTCAGAATCCCCGCCTGGAGCCTGAACCGCATCTTTGAAATGTTCGCCAAAGCGGACCAAACGCCCGGTAAAGCCCTGGGCGGGCTGGGATCGGCTTGACTCTGGCGAGCAGCCTCGTTCAACTACAGGGTGGGCATATTGAGGCCCGCAGCGACGGTCCCGGCAAAGGAAGTGAGTTCATCGTGAGTCTGCCACTAATGGCCAGCAAACCACAATCAAACCTCCCGGTCGATCGTCCCGCCAATGGGGAACGCTCCAGGATTGTCTCTTTACCGGCGTGCCGGATTCTGATTGTCGACGACACGCGGGCCTCGGCCTTTGTTCTCGGCAAGCTGCTCGAGACGATGGGTCAGGAGATCGAGACCGCCACCAGCGGCGAGTCGGCAATTGCGCAGACGCGCGCGATGCGGCCCGATCTGGTGATCTCCGACATCGGCATGCCAGGAATGGATGGCTACGAGCTCGCCCGTCGCTTGCGTCAGGAACCGGGCTTGGAGGGCCTGGTGCTGGCGGCTCTGACGGGCTATGGGCAAGACAGCGATCGCGAACAAGCGAAGCAGGCCGGCTTCGATTATCACCTGGTGAAGCCGGTGAGCCTCGAAGCGCTGGAAGACTTGTTGAACGAGGTACGCCGCGCCGCTGTCGCGAGATAACGGTCGCGCCTTCTGCCGCCGCACGAATTTCTCCGCTCGCGCTGGGCATCGGGTCTGGGCTGAACTGAATGCGTGAGAACCGACAATGAAATGCGCTGGCGAGCGCTTTCACCATGAGCGTTCTTCGCCAGCCGCAGCACGCGCATCAGTAAGGCATGCGATCCGTGAGGGCGCAAATCGGAAGCTCCTCGAGCACATCATCGTGCCCGACGATCACCTTCTGGCCGATATTGGTTCGAGTTTCCGGTCAGGATTACGGCTGAATGGTCACTTCGATGGCCTCGATTTGCTCGAGCGGCGTGAAATAATCATTGTATCCGGCATCAATTGTTCTCATGGTAGCGCGTGGTCCCAATTGCGATCCGGGAACAAAAGTTCTGGAGCTTTTCTCAAGAAAGCGAAACTGCGGTCGAATTCCAATGCGTCCCTCAGTCCGATACGTAATCGTAAAGGCTTCGTCCTGATCCGTCGCTCCGTCTTGCCGAGGGGTTACAAACGGCCTGCTGTCGCTGCGGCTGGCGACGCCATTGGCCCAATTTCCTCGATGGGTCGTGACACGCATCGCGAGCGGCGCAAAGTCTTGGATTTCGGATTCAATCTCCCGACCTGCGACAGTAACTTGCGCTGTCGGCGGCTTGGAGAAGGGTGTTTCCGACACCTTTGGAAGCGTAACCGCTTCGAAGAAGAACCGATGCCGACCGCCGAACGGGCGAAGTTCGAAATGGTCCACCTCGGAGAGCGGCATGTCGAAATAGATCGGCTGGTCGCGTCCCTGCTGCTCGAAGTCCAAGTAGTGAGGAACACTTGTGTGCGCCTTTTCGCCGGACGCAGAGACCGCCGTAATTTGATAATTCACACCCTGCCATTCCCCATTCCAAAGAAGAACGAGGGATACCCCTTCCTGGTCGGAGCTCCCCGATGCCTGCAGGCGCCGGGCACCGTAATTCCAGAATCCGGCGCGAATGTCCTGGAGCGTGATCGTTCCACCAGGCAGCGAGCAGCTTGAAGTTGGCGACGTTCCAAGCATCGCGACAGGAACGCCTGGTTCATAACTATACAAACGAAACCAGGCGTCGAGCTTCTTGGGCAATTGTTTGCTTAGCCCGTACACTTGAATGACATCAGGCGCTAACACTCGCCAGCCGAACGCCGGGTCGATTTCCGTCACAAGCCGCCGCGTCTCGTGGTCGAAGATTCTCGCTTCGATGATGTCAATCCGATCCGGCGTGGGTTCCAACTCAAACTGCACAACGTCCAGCCAACTGGCCGCATCAATCAGCTCCTGTTGATTCGCGGGAGCGTGATTGACGACCGCCCCGCCCCGGCCGTCTTCTATTCGAACGCTTCCATCGCGATCGTTTCGCGCGACGAGACGAATTCCTACGCGGTTCGGACCGACGACGGCCCACGCGCTCCGCGTGCCAGGCGCCTGTTCATAAAGTGGAAACTTGTCTGTCGGCGGTTCGTAAATCAGAGCTTTTCGGATAACCAGGATAACCGCGCAACAAGCCATTACGACCAACATGGTCGCAAGCGAAAACTGAAACCGCCGCTCAGGCATCTGTTAGTACTCCGTGTAGTCGTTTCGCAGCTCTGCTGCCTAGTGCTCGCCGGCAAGTCGTATTTTATGCTGCGTGGACATTGACCACGTCCTTTCAATCCAGTCGGAGATTTGTCCGCAGATGATGCAGATGGACGCAGATGAAGACCTCAAGACTCAATCCATCTGCGAAAATCGTGCGCCCTCTGTGGCGAATAAAGTGGTCAAAACGTGCCCATGTTGCAATCATCATGTTTTCAACAACGAAGCGAGCTGATCGAGCAGTGGTTGCTGGCTTGCAAGTATCTTCTCCCGCGCTGCCTCTAGCGTAAACCATTGAGCGCGGTCGATCTCGGGAAAGTGCTTGGATTCGCCCGAGCCGCGTGGCCATTCCATTGCGAACGTATTGCTTTTCACGCGCTCCGCGTCGAAATCGCTTTCGCACAACCAGGCGTGCACGACCTTGCCGCCGCGCTGCTTCACCGGCCGCAGTGGAACGAACGGGCCGCTGGCTTTCAATCCGATCTCTTCTTGAAACTCGCGCTGGGCGGCTTCGAGCGGATCGTCGCCGGCCGCGAATTCACCTTTGGGAATCGACCAGGCGCCCAGGTCCTTGTTTTGCCAGAACGGCCCGCCGGGGTGGACGAGAAACACCTCGACATCGCCGCTGACCTGACGATAGATCAATAGTCCCGCGCTTTGCCTAGCCATGATGCGACGCTCCCGCCGGCGCAATTGCTGCGCGCCACTGTCACGTTCAGCCAGGATACTCTATTCTGTACGATTACAACGCTTAATTCAAAGTCGCGTTTCCCCAGAGGAGAATCGAAGAATGGCCCAATCGTCTCGCT
>JAHWKS010000727.1 GCA_019347795.1 Planctomycetota bacterium
CTGGTCGAACGGCTTGTTGTCGTTGAACGCCTCGATCACGTAGTCGCGGTAGAGCGAGTGCTCGCGCGGATTGTCGCCGTGGATGCCGTTGGTGTCGGCGTAGCGAACCAGGTCGAGCCAATGGATCGCCATCCGCTCGCCGTAATGCTGCGACGCCAGGAGCCGATCGACCGCGTGCTCGTAGGCTTCGGGCGAGGGGTCGTTCAAAAACGCCTCGACCGCTTCCGGCGTCGGCGGCAATCCCGTCAGATCGAACGAAATCCGGCGGAGCAGCGTGCGGCGGTCGGCCTCGGGCGCGGGCGAAAGGCCCTCGATCTCCAGCCGCCGATGAATGAAGGCGTCGACCGGGTTGTGACGCGGCGCGTCGAGCGAAACCTCCGGCGCCGGCGGCCGTTTCGGCGGAATCAGCGACCAGTGCTTCTCCCACGCGGCGCCCTGCTCGATCCACTTCTGCAACAGCGCGATCTGCCGCGGCGTGAGCGTCTTGTTCGCCTCCTCCGGCGGCATCCGCAGGCTCGGGTCGTCCGACGCGGTCCGCTCCACCAGCGCGCTGGCGGCGGCGTCCCCCGGCTCGATCACCTCCCGGGCGCCCTCCTGGGTATCGAGCCGCAAGTCCGCTTGCCGCTGATTCTCATCCGGCCCATGACACGCATAACAGTTGTTGGAAAGGATCGGCCGAATATCCCGGTTGAACTGCACCCGCTCCGGCAGCCGCAGATCGTCAGCGAAAGACGCACTGCAAGTCCCGAGACAAGCGGCAAGGGCGACGAACAGAAAAACGAAGCGAGTGCTCATGACGGGCCTGGAAGGGAGGATTGCGACCAAAAGCGAGCCGCAGGAGGGCGAGTACCATTCTCGAACGAACCGCGCCGAATTTCAACGCCCCGCTAGATCGTCGCCTCAAGACCACCGGCGCCCGCCTCTTCTTTCTGCCTCGCCGGCGAGCTTTTGATACAGCCACTCCGTAAAGACGACGAAGAAGACGACGCCTAATCCGCCGCGGTGAGAAAGCGATAGCCCCAGAGCGGATTGCTGCACAACGTGCAGACGTGCCCGTTGGGCAGCACCGCCGCGTGACACTGAGCGCAGTCTTCGATGGCGGGGAGGATGTTCCGCTGCTGCGTGCGCAGCTCCTCGGCCCCGCGGGCGTCCCCCAACGCCGTCGCCGTGATGATTCGCACCGCCGCGGGAAACAGCCGGAAGAGCACCAGCGGCGCCCGATTGGCCGCCGGCATGATCCTGCCGATGGCGCCGGAAAACAGATGCCGCTGCTCCTGCCGCGTCACCCGCAAGTAATGCGACAGTCGATCCCGGCCGGCCGGCTCGGAGAGGGCGGTTGGATCTTGCAGCCGAGCCAGCCATTCGGCCAGCCACGCCGCATCGCCGGTCAGTTGCTTCCGCTCACGGGCGAAGAGAGCGGACACGGCGGCCTGATAAATGGCGATCTCCAACTCCAACCGCCGTTCGGTTTCCAAGGGGGACGTGGGAAGCTGGAGCGAGTCGAGGCCGAAGTTTTCCTCCACATCCTCGCGCAGGCGCACGCACATCAGCCCGCGGAGGGCGGACAATCCCTCCAGCCAGGCCGCCGTCACTTGCGCCCCGTCGGCGCGCTTCGCCCACTGGTTGAACTCCTCGGCGGCCGAGGGACTGTGGTTGGAAGACGACATGCGATGCTCTCGCGCGAACGGTCGCGACGCCAACATTCCGTGGACGAGGGGCGCACTCCGTTGTTATCATTCTAGCTGCTCCGCCTCTGGACCGGCAGCACGCCCCATTGCCGTGTTTCGCTCCGCGCTGGGAACGCCCTTTCGAAGGAGTGAAGGCCGGCGACCGTTCCTACTACCGAATTTCATGGCCGCAACCCGCCTTCTTGTCGCGCTTCTGATTCTAAACTCCGCACTCGCCGTGCGGGGCGAGACGCTGTCGCTCAGCGCGGCGATGCTATACGAGCGGTCGGTTACGGAAGGACTGCGGCTCGTGGACGACGGCGCCGCGATTAAATTGACCGAGGGGGAGCTGGTCGAAGACGACGGTCCCGCGGCGGGCTACACGTACAAACCTAATGTCGAGAATCTGAGCGGCGATGTCCGCATCCGGAAAACGCTCGTGCTTTCCCGTGCGGCCGCCAAAGGCGCCGCTTTGCTGATCGCCCCCGGCGGGGAGCTGCGCGTCGCCGTGAACGGGCGAGAGGCCGAACTGGACGGGCCGCGAAAGGTCGGCGGCTATTGGCAGGCGTACTCGCTTGACCCATCGCTTTTGCGGGCAGGCGCCAATGAATTCGTAATCGGCGGGATCGGCAAAGTGTGGATCGCCCGGGACCAGGACTACGCCGCCGGATCGCGAGATCGCACGCGCCATCCCAACCGCAGCGCCAAGAGCCGCGACGGCGGCCGCGCCTGGGACGACGCCCGGTTGGGCGCGGGCGATGACCTCGACGGCGAATATTACGTGCGACTGCTTCTGGATCGGCATCTGCCGGAGGGACGGCTCACGACGCCGGTGATCGACTTGGGAAATCTCGCCGACAAGCCAATCGCCGCCGCGGCGGCCGCGATCGGCGAGGTCGGAGTCAACCTCGACGTCGAGGAGACGGGCGGCGGCCGAGTTGCGGTCCGCGCCCGCCGCGGCGGCGCCTTCGTTCCGTCGGAGACGAGCTGGGCGCCGTGGGTGGATCTGCAGGAATCGACGAAAGGCAAGTACATCCTGCCGCCATCCTCATCCGACGCTCGTTATCTGCAACTCGAGATTCGCCTGACCGCCGGCGATCCTCGCTTCAGTCCGCGATTGAAATCCCTCGCGATCACCGCCAAGCCGGCGCTTGCTTCCACTTGGACCGATAAGCTTCGGCTTGTCGAGGCAAAGAATTCTCCGGTCGTGCGTTCTTCGATTCCCTTCAAGTACGAGCCGTTCGATCATCCGCAGCTCCAGCAACTCCGCCGCGAGCAGCGGCTGGACGATGTCGTGGAAGGCGCCCGCTCCGAGCTGGAGCTGATCGAGCGGCTCGCGGCGTGGTCCTCCGCCCGCTGGCCGAAGCTGGGACACCTCGGCGAGGCCTATCCGCCGTGGGATGCGCTCCAGATTCTGGCGCCGCACGGCGACGGCAGCCCGGTCGGCGGGTTCTGCCTGCAGTACAACCTGGTGTTCCTCCAGGCGTGCGAGAGCTTCGGCATTCCCGGCCGCGTTGTCTCGATCGGCCCCGGGGACCACCTCCAGAAGATTCGCGGCGGGCATGAAACCGTCGAGGTTTGGTCGAACCAGTTCGAGAAGTGGCTTTACGTGGACGGCAACACCGCCTGGCATGCCGTGGACGAAGCGACGGGCGCGCCGCTGTCGCTGCTGGAGCTGCGCGAGCGGCAGCTTGTCCAATGGAAGGGAGGTTCGCCGCCGCCTCTGCGAGTCGTGAAGCTGGCCGAGACGCGGTATGAGTGGCCGGACCTGGAGAGTTGGCCGCCTTTTGTCGAGCTGCGACTCGTGCCCCGCAGCAACTTTCTGGAGCAAGCCTCGCCGCTGCCGCTGAACCAGGGAATGCGAGGCTGGTTCTGGACAGGACATTACGTGTGGACGGATGACGCCCAGCCGGCCCGACCGCTCTACTCGCATCGCGTGGTCAACCGCCGCAACTGGGAGTGGACGCTCAACCACGCGCACATCGTTCTTGAGCCGAGGGCCGAGCCGGGCGAGCTGCGCGTGCATCTCGACAGCAACACGCCGGGCCTGGAACTCTACACGGCGAAGAC
>JAHWKS010000029.1 GCA_019347795.1 Planctomycetota bacterium
CGCTAGCGCTGCGCGCGGCGCTTCTTCGCGCGGCGCTCGGCGAGGGCGACGATGAAATGGCCGTCGACGATTCGTGGTTTTTAGGATTAACCGACATCGACGGAGGTCCAGGAGAAGACTTGTTAGAGATTCTTTCGGCCGATCAATGGCGGCTGGGGCGGCTGAAGTTGCGCAGTATCGAACTTCAACAATAAGCTGTTAATTGTTAATCTGTTTCGCTCGGCCTCGCCTACTTTGAAAACGCCCCGGCGAGTGCCAGCAATAGGAGTGCACCTAACACAGACGGCGTAATAAAAAGGAGGATACCGAGAGCTTTGATCCACCATCTCTTCTGCCCAAATGAACCTATGCAAATTCCTGCGTAGGGAGGAAGTGAGGACAGGAATAGCAACAGCATTTCATATGGAGGGGATTCCCAAGAGAGCAAGCCCCTTAAGAGGAATAGCAGGAGATACGCAGGGGTTGCCACAGAAAGCCAGAATGTTTTATCCCATGTAAGTGCGAATACAACGGAGAGTATCGCCCCAACGACCACGCCCGTTACCCAGTAACTTCTTGGTGGCTTATGGACCATCCCCCATAAGAATCCGACCCAAAGGAGAATGATGAGCGTTAAGCCAGCGGGTGGCGGTAGTGTCGTCACGGGATCATTGTATCACGGATGCCCGGGGTCCCAAGGTTATCACTTTGCCCGCGGACTGCTGGTGCGAGGCTGCGCACCGATGGTGCTGACCTCAAATCAGAATCCTCTCAATCTCATCCAGCGTGATCTCGTCACTCGTGCGGTCGTAGAGTTTCGTTGTGCGGGGCGACTCGTGGGCCGCAATGCGCTGGGCGTGCTCCAGGGTTCCCCCATTGTTTAAGTACGCGGTAATCCCCGTCGCGCGGAACGTGTGGCAGCAGATCGACGCCGGCAGCCCCGCGGTCCGCGCACGCCGCTTCACCATCGCCAGAACGTCTCTTCGCTCAATCCGCCGATCGGTCAGGAGTCGACGCCGGTCCACGGACCGGAAGAGCGGCGTCCGCTTTGACTCGCCGATTCCCGCCGCCGCGATGTACGCATCGAGGTACTCCTCGGCTTTGTGGTGAGTTGGCACTTCATGATACTTCCCCCCCCCCCTTCTCGCGCCGGCTGTACCACCAGCGTTTGCCATCAGCGAAGTAGTCCTCCACGTTCATGCCGATGACGGCCGACACGCGGGCGAAGCTGAAGATCATGGTGCCGATCATCGCACGGTCGCGCAGGCCCACAATCGATTGTGCATCAATCGAATCGAGGAGCTGGCGAGCTTGGTCGCTGTCGAGCACCGGCGTCTTGCCGCGCTTGATGACGTGCTGAGGCCCGCGAACTGACGCGGCCGGATTCATCGGAATCACCTGCCCGACCACCAGCCAATCGCAAAGCACGCGGATGGCGGCCAAATGCTGCTTCACGCTCGGCCGGTCCAGATGCCCGCCGACTTCCTCTACGTAGGCGGCGACGGCGAAGGGGCTGAGGTCGCGGAGCGAGATCCCCCGATCTGAGCACCAGTTCGAGAATCGGATCACCGCCCGGAGGTATGCCTCGCGCGTGTTGCGGTTCCGAATGTGGGCAGCGAAGAATTCCAGGTAACGGCGACATGTTTGATCGCCGGCGTCAACGAAGAGCCGCGGGACCACTCCCCCGCCGCCCGACAGAAGTTGACCGGCCGATGAAACGATGGCCAGGTCACTCATTGTTGCCGACGGGAGGAATGCGGGCGGGAGGGCAGTGCATAAAGGACGTTATGGGTTCTTCTCGCAGAGTACGGCAGCGGGCGGCGACCGTCGAGTTGCAAAGCCACAATTCGCGATTTCTCGTAACCCTTTCGTCCGCACGGCATCGGTTCAGGTCAAACGCAACGAAGTTACCTCTATGTCAAACACGCCGCAGCCGAGTTGCGTCTTCCCGCAATGGACCGTACCGTCACCTCCGATGCCTCTCCTCCCGAGCCGCGAAGAACTACTGATCGTGTCGGCGCAGTACGTGCATGAGCACCCCGACTCCCCGGACAAGCCCAGCATGATCCGGGAGATCATCGACGACGCACGCGCGATGGGGAGCGCGACGAGATCGCGCCGGCGACGCGGGACGCGATCCTCGCGATCTTTCAGGTGTAAGAGCCCTGGTTCCCGGGACGTCACTGTCTCTGGCAGCATCGTTCCCACGGTTTCCCATGGTCATCCGATCCTGTTTTGCGTCGCAGGGAAGCGGCAGATGCCAGATCGCTGTCGCTGCTAGAATCCTGACCGGGCTCACGCTCGTGCTGGTCGGGGCGGCCGTGGTCGATGCGCGCACCGGCCCACGCCTCGCACCCGTGCCGGCCGGGCGGGGTGTGCTGCGACCGCGGTCACACGCACTGCCGCCCCTCGCGCCCGCGGCCGACGCCGACGGTGATTCGTCCGAGGCCGTCGCTGAACGACGTGCGCTGGTGCCCCGCCGTGCGGCCCGGTGCGTTCGATGTCCGCCCGCGGTACGAGCCACGCCGCTCCGCGTACCCGACCAGGTACCGCCCGGCGCACGTCCCGTTCCTGTGGAAGGCGCGGTGGCGGTGACCAGGCGCCCGCGTGAGCGGGCCGACGCCGACGGCGGGCAACCATCGCGCGTCGCCTTGTCAGCGGTATTCGCCGATTCCCGCTGTGCGTCGCACACGCGTCCTTCTTTCATCCTCAGTTGTCGCTTGCCAAAGAGCCTGCTTGCGGGCGGTGGATCCAGATGAGGCAAACGATCGATGGCAGCCCTTTAGTCGCAGCAGCTGCGCGAAGGTGGAGTGACTGAAGATGATGATCGCTTTGGCACACACGGCCACCCATTCGTACACGGCTACGGTGGGTGCTTGCGGCGGCACCCGCTCTGTCTCAAAATGGACCCGCTCTTTTCGTGGCGATTTCGCCAGTCAACCAGTTTTGGGTGCCGCGCCAAGCTGCCATACCATTTGCACCTTCCGAAGGGCTGAGGAGAGGTCCCAATGAATCGCCTGCCATCCTCATTCTTTCCCTTTGCGCGTTTGTTGCTCGGGGCCGTGTTGCTCGTGGCGACGACGGGCGTTCCACTATGGACGGCGGAGCCCGATCGATCCATCGAGGCTCTTCCATCTGGCAAACGCTGGACTGTCCATGTGTACCGCGACCTGCTGCCGTTTTGGACAAGCGCGGCGGCCGTTGGCGAGCCTGAGGGAGCGTTTCCCACTTTCCGCTACGACGACGGGGCGGTTGTTGATCCCACGCGGCCGCTGCGCGACGAATACCGCCGGTTGGGAGCATCCCACCCTTGGATCACCAACCGCCTCGACCGAAAATACGTCCGCATGCTCTCTCGGCAAACGTATCTGTACGGCGTCGGTTACCATTTGACGGGAGACCCGCGGCTGTTGGCCTTGGCTAAGGCGGGAGTCGACGAGATCTTTGCGACTGCGATGGAGTCAGACGGCAGCTTTGCTTCGTGGTTCGAGCGAGGGCAAGGGCAACCAGGCCCAGAGTTCCGCACCAGCCAAGACTTGTCGTACGCGTTGCTCGGACCGAGCTTCTACTACTATTTGACCCGCGACGAAGATGTGCTGCGGCGAATCCTGAAAGCGAAGCGTTATATCTTTCAGGCGTACGGCGATCCGGAGCGGCCTGGACGGCTGCGCTGGATTAACGCCGACTTTGTGGATCCACCGGACGAGCATCGTCGTTCGCAGCAGGAGCTGGTGGCGCTGCTCGACCAGGTGAATGCCTACATGTTGCTGCTGACGCCGATTCTCCCGGAGCGAACGCGAGAGGAGTGGCGGCGGGACCTGATCGCGTTGGCCGAGAAGATTAGAGACGACTACTACAGTGAGGATCTGAACGTGTTCTGGGGGCGCATTGATGCTCCAGAGCATCGGCAACTTGGCGGCCACCATGTCGATTTCGGGCACACGATCAAATCGTTTTGGATGCTGTATCTCATTGGCCAGCATTTCGACCGCCAGGATCTTGTCGAGTTTGCTCGCCCCCGCGCTATCCGCGTGCTGGAGGAGGCATATCTCCCCGAAATGAAAGCATGGGGAGAAAAGAAATTGCAGGATGGAGCAATTCAGCACAACCGCGTCTGGTGGATCTACGCTGAACTGGATCAGATGGCGGCTACTCTCATGCTGGATGAGACACTGCGTGATGAGATGGCTTCCTACTTGGCACCGACGTATGACTACTGGTTCAGCGAGCTGGTGGACCACGAACACGGTGAGGTCTGGCACATGATCGACGCGCAGACAGGCGAGCGAGAATTTCCGAAGGTCCATCTATGGAAAAACGGATTCCATTCCTTTGAGCACGCTCTGGTCGGATACATTACCGGCCAAGCCGCCCGAGGCCGACCAGTGGAGCTGTACTATGCGTTCAAGAACGGGCCGGCCGATACGGAGATTCAGCCCTACTACTATCGTGCCGAGGCGCGTCAGGTACAGCGGGAGGAGCACGTCGGTCAAAACCGACAGGCGAGGTGGCGCGTCGTGTTCAACAATGTGCGTTAATCGGAAGGTTAACGTTCTCGCGTTATTGTCGGATCGCCCAGAGCCGTGTGGGGCGAAATCGCGTTCGGCGGCTCCAGGAGGAATGGGCCGGCTACACGGACCGAGTCGGGAGGCGTGTCTCAAAGAGCCTCGCGGGATCGCCCCGATCCCCGTTTGTTGCGTCAAAAAGGAAGGGCTTCGATTGCGACACTGCGAAATGTGACTGGTGTTCCGTGGTTCTGCAATCCGATATACCCCTCCTCGCCGCGGCTGCCCTCGAAACGCTGGATGATGTGCTCGTCATTGAGCCAAACATCGTATGTCTGTCCCACAACTTGGATTACGAACCGGTTCCAAGGGTCAGCCGACGCGGGATCTTTCGACACCATGTTACTCGGGCTTCGGATGCCATAAATGGCACCGGTCTGATAGATCGGCTTCCCGTGTTCAGCGGGATCATCGTCTGCGCCGATGTCATCGATCTGGACTTCGTACCCTCGGTCAACCGCCTCCCACGGATTTCCGGCCGGATCTGGAAAGCGGAGGAACACTCCAGAATTGTCCGAGCGGGCCGCGACCCGCCACTCGACGGAGAGCTTGAAATTCCGGAGCTGCCATTTGCTGAACCAAAGCAATCCCATGCCACCTTCCGCCACGATGCCACCGGCACCATCGTCCCGGAAGGTGCCGGCACCGGCGTGGTACCAGTGCCTGCGCTCAGCCGGCGCGAGCGCTTCGACAGGGCCATCATGCGGCGTTAGCACGGGAGCCCTGGCGATCTTGTGGGCGGTCCTGCGTGCCAACGCGGTGCCGGTAAGCATTGGATTCGGCGAACCAATAGTTGGGAAGAGTGCGGGGCCCGCGACATAGGCATTAGCGATGTGGTGGAATCGTCCCCATGCATCGGTCACGGAATCATTCGGGTCCGTGCCCATCCAAAGGGTGCCGGCCTCGTGGTGCGTGGTGCCGAGTCCGTCGCGTACGCCCCCCGATGGGCTTCCTTTAGGGGCGTGCGGCGGCGGAATTCGTCTCCAAACACTGCCCCAGTTGTGTTCCCAGAGGTACTCGATGGAACCGCCTGCCGCGAACACCTGCGCGACTTTCTCCGCTGCGGTATCCATGTCGCCCCACAGGCGTTGGTCCCGATCGGTCGGTTCAAGAGTAACCTGAGCCCTTCCTTGAGCATCAATCTTCACATGACTCTTGCCGCTTGCGGAACGGTCCGATTCCATTTCACCAATCCCACGGATAACCATGATAAGGAACCGGTCGTCCACTTCGCGGAAGTAGTCGAGTTGTTCCACACTCGGTACCGTCTTGAATAGCTCGGCTTCTTGATCGGGATTGAGAGGAGTGGGATTCCCGTATGCCGTAATTTGGAAATGAAAGTGGCCATGCTGGCTTTTGCCTTTCAGGAACAATGCGGAGGCTTCGAGTTCGCTCGGCAGGTGCTGAAACGTGCTGCGCGGCAGCCGCACGACCAGGTTCGACCGCAGGTGGGCCATGAGATTGCGGCCCATCAGACTGCGATCGAAGGAGACCTTGGCCATCCGGGTCGACTCGATCGTGCCCAGGGCAATGACGACTTTGCCGCGATTGCTAAGCGTCAGCGTGTCGTTCTTCACGGTCTTCACCAGCTGTGGTGCCCCGTTCACGATCTGCGGGGCGATCTCGGCATATTCGATTTCTGCACTCTGAACGCGGCAGTTCTGCTCATTGAGTTTCGTCACCTTGCAATTTGGCACGATCAGAAGGCGCTTACGAGCGTCGTCGGCAAATGCCACTTCGGCTCCCGCGCGTCGTGCCGCGCTTGCCAGGAGCGGCACCGAACTGAATTTGCTCACGGGAAGAAAGCCTGATCGCGGCGCCGCTGACTGCACGGCGAGCGGCGCCTCCAGATCGGCTTCCTCGAACACGTGGAAAACGAACGGCACCGCGCCTCGATTGATTCCTTGGAACAGGCGCTGCCGCAATGCACAGTGGAGTGGACCGAAGATGAAGTCGTTCGTTGTATCCGTGCCGAGTTGGCGCTTGGCTTCGGGAAACCGCCGACCCTTCAAGTCCTCTACAAGCTCACGTGGCCACGTCTCCAGTTCGGAGTCGAGGAGTTCGGGCGACCAGCCGCCCCAAAACAGGGACCGGCCACCGACGACGTAAGCAAGGCCGGGAAACGGCACGTTTCCCGTCCAGGGTGTGTTGCTGGGATTCGGATCGAGTTCGTCGGGGAAGTTGCCCAGGCCGAGATTGAGCCCAACAGGCATGTTTTGGATATGCTCGGGGAGGCCATGCGGACCCGCCTCCAACACCACGATGCGGTGCGGGGGGTGCGGCGGTCCGCTCAATGCGTTTGTTGCTGGGTCGGCGATCGGTGACGGCGGCTGTGAAGGTATTGCATCGGGAGATTCCAATCGGAAGAGGTGCTCGGCCAGGATGGCACCGAACGACCCGCCTCCCACCACCAGCACATCGATCTGGCCGGTTATGGCCTCGCCCACAATGTTGTAAACCCAACGGCCGGCAGCGTCCTTGGTGAAGGCCGTCACAGTGAGGGGCATGGGAATCGGTGGTAGATTGGGCATGGAGGCACCTATAACGAGGTTGAAACGTCACACATGGTCCAATTGCCAGGACGCGTTCGAGGCACACGACGGGCAGCCGCACGTTCGCTTCGCCCGCACTATGCCGCGGACGAGGCGGGGTGGCCGATAGGAACCCCGGTTGTCTATCGAAGCTGAATCCTGCCGTTGCAAGTCACCTCCGTTCCACAGATTTGAACGGCGACTGAATTGGAACTGGACAGCAACTGAGGATCAAGTAGCTTCGGTCGTCGGTTCGCGCCGATGAGTGGCAGGATTCCGGACGCCACCGGCCCGCCGCGCGCCCCCCTTGCTTGCCGCGCCCTTGCCGTCTCGCCCGGGCCGGAGCACCATCGCGCGATGGTGCTCGAAGCAGCGCTGCTGGTCGTGGTCACGTTCACGCTCTCGCAGATCCCCCTGCCGCGCTCCGCGCAGCTTCTCATCCTGCTCGGCGCCGCGGCCCTCTGCCTGCCCTCCCTGTGTCTCGCCGCACGGCGGTCTCCCGCCGCCGGCCAGCTGGTTGCTTGGAACCGCTGGAGCGTTCCCAGATCGTGATGTTTGGTCGGGTCATGTGACTCGGTCCTCCCACATGCTTGTAGCTTGAAAACGTCGTTCCCGGTGCGCAACAAATTCGCACGAATTAGCACACCACAACTTCTTGGTCGGCGCCAGGGACGATCGGGGGCGCAGAGGCATATTATTCAAGATTTTTATCTGCGGAGGGGGATGGGCTCCCCGCCAGCATCTATCCGCCTCGGGCGTGCCGCTCGAAGGCATTAAGGACGGTTTCCTGATTGGGTTGTTTTTTGTCTCGTTAGAAGCATTCACTCAAGACGCTCTTCTCGCCGTTACGATCATTACAAGCAGCAAAGATTGCCGCGTACGACGAGTTCCAATGCGGCCAAGTTGATCCAACGACGAAGGATACGCAGATGGGCAGGGCTATCTTCTTGGCCTCTTCCGGGATTTAAGTGGGTGCTGGGGAGAGGTTGAGGTTGCCGCAGTGGAAGTAGATGGCGTTGACGAAGTTTTGAAAGTTGCGGAAGCCGCGGGCGGTGTACTTCACCCATTGGATTTTGGCATTCAGGCTCTCGCTGACGGCGTTGGTGACGCCGTGCTTGAGGTACGTGAGGATGTTCGGGAGCCGTGCCTTGAGCATCTTCGCTTTTTCGATCATCGGTTTCAGCCGGCTGTGCGTGGCCCAGCGATACCACCAGGCGAATTGCTTCCGGGCCGAGGCTTCGTAGGTGTAGTCCCACAAGGACATCGCCTGCTCCTTTAGCGCCCAGGCCCGCGCCGTCTTGAGGTTGCTGTTGCGCAGCGCCGCAAAACGGCGCCATTGGTCATCGTCGAAGTTGCTCGGGTGACGCAGCCACTGGTATTTGGTTCCCACCAGCCGCTCGTCCCCCGCTTGGCGCAGAGCCTTGTTCTCGGCCCGCCGCACGCGATCGACCGCCTCGCCCAGATGTTTGGCCACATGGAACTTGTCGTACACGATCTTGTTCTCGGCCTCGGGCAGGTGCTGGCGGATCGAGTTTTCGTACGGGTCCCACATGTCCATCGCAACGGCTTCGATTGAAGATAGTTGCTCGTCCGTGAGCGTCTTCCAAAAGCCATCCAGGCTCGACTGCTTGCGGTCCTGCGCCACGAACAGCACGCACCCGCGGTCCAGATCGGTGACCAGCGTCGCATAGCGATGCCGCTTGCGAAAAGCCTTCTCATCGACGCCGATTCGCGGCAGAGGACGCGCCTCGCGCCGCTTCAGGCCTCGCTTCACGGCGCGGTCCATGATCCCATGCACTTCGTCCCACGACAGGTTCAACCGCTCGGCCACGGCCTGCTGGCTGGCGGCCGACAACCAGTCGATCGCCAGCCGTTCGAACAACAGCGTGAAACGGCTATGCGGCTCCGCCCACGGCAGCCGCACCGCCCGCACGCCGTGCTCCGGACAACGCGTCCGCGGCGTCGTCGCACCCAACAACGTCTGGTATTGGCACGTATCGAGATGGCGCCAGGTCCGCTGCGGCGCGTGGTCGTGGAGAGGACACTCCCGTCCGCACTCCGGACAGGTCCACTTCGCGTCGTCGCGATGCGCCAAGGAGACATTCACGACCCCTTCCTCCACATCCAACTCCACGCGCTCGACAAACCACGGCGGGCCGATGCCCAAAATCTGTTCGTACAACTGGCGGTCTTGCATGGCGAGGTCCTCCCAAAAAGGCTCCCGCCAAACTACCGGCTTGCTCTCCGCTCGTCGCCTCCCTATCGTGAGACTTACCCGGGGAAACGGAGTCGAGCTCTGCGGGGACGCAACTCGACAAGGGATACCCGGGCCGACGGTGCGCCAAAGGCGCAGGGCTCTGAGGGCCGCCCGCTCTCAGGGCCCTCTTCCAATCAACCTCCTTTGGACACCCGAGCCATGCCTCCAAAAAATCCTGGGGGTCTGGGGGCAAAGCCCCCAGCACACCCACGAAAAAGCCGGAATCTCCATTATCTTTACGCTCGTTGACGAACCTGGAACATCTGGCAAAGCCGCGCCCACCTTGGCCGATCAACTTCAGGGGCTCCTATATGATGAGCTGAACTCCCAAACTGATACGTCTGCTGCCGAGCGCGATTTCAACATTGCGATCGACCGTGTGGTCGCGAAACTCTCACGGCTAAGCTGCCAGCACTCTTCTTTTGACGACGAGACGGGGTGGCTAGGCTTGAATGGGCTGCAGGCGATGCTCCGACGAGGGGTCGATTGGAAGATTAAAATATTGGGGAGTGACCGCGACGCACTCGCCATCATGGATGGCGCCGTGGTCCAAGCAGAACGAATGGCGAGACGCGCGGTTCTTCATGGCGACATTCATTTAAGGAACGTCCTGGTTCGTGACAAGCGCGAGCCGCACCTAATCGATTACGCCCTCAGTGGAAAGGGCCATCCCTGCTTCGATCTTGTGCGTTTTGAATCCGCGCTGATGTTCCAATGTTTTCGACCGATCGGTGATGAACAGGCTATCGCCGAGTTGGTGATGGAGATTGTCTCGAGCGCGCGTTCCGCAGCTGAAATATCGAATCGATTTTCTCAACTAATGACGTCGTGCGGTAATCGACTCGCGCTTCGAGCAGCCGTCCAATGTCGTGACGCTAGCCTCGATGTCCTCAGGCAGCAGGGAGGAGGGCTGCCGGATTATCTCGCGGTTCGCTACATTGTGGCCTGTCAGTCTCTCACCGTTCCCGATCTCCAAACCGGCGTTGTTCGGGCAACAGTCGCGGCGCTCGCCTCCATGCTGGATGACTGACTGTGGATCGTTCCGCCGAGCAGTTCTACTCGCCCAGTAAGAACTGTGGCACCACTTTAGCCTGCGCCCCCGGCGCTTTTCGCACTCCCGCTGATTCAGCTCGCGCCTTTTCCGCCTCCTCAGCGCTTGAGCCGCCTCCCAAACAAAAGGAGGCTGCACGGTCGGAGATGATCAATCTTGAAGGAAGACCCTTCCTTGCCATCTGCCCGCCGCGACAAACGTCCTTGCTGCGTACAGCAATAGATCGTTGTGGCCAAAGCTGAGGGTCAGTTGACTTTCTTCAGGGATCCGCCGCACGAGAGCATCTACGAACATTACCAGCGAACTTAGTGAGAATGCGCACGACGACACGTGAAAATAGACCATTGGGCAGTTCCTCGGAATTTCTACCCGATCAGCGAGGAAGACTGCCTTCACAGGATCGAAGGCTTCTAGCGACGCGAGAGTAATTTGGCAGACGTGTCGGACCTGCCGCTCCCGTAATGGACGGGAAAACAAGAGCGAAAGAGCGTTACGACCGTCGATGCGCTGGTAAGAGCAGGTCAATAATGATTCGTACTTCTCTCGAAAGAGCTGCAGAAAGAAAAGTCCCGCACCGCTGCTTTCACGGATTTCAAGCGGATCGAAGGCAGCACCATCATCCTCGATTAGTACTTCCCTGTCGGATAGTTTCACTTGAACTTTGCTGGCGCCACCATGCTTGTACGCATTGTCGGCAAGCTCTATGAGCAGATTCCGCAGGTCGATTCGGAGTACCTCCGATACGACCGCACGAATCTCCAGCCGAGATAGCGCAGCTCTATCCTATCAAGCGGTTCGTAACGGTACATGACGAATGAGGGCTGATCGGAGCGAATCGAGTCCTGCCCATCTGACAGAAAGTCGCCGTAAAACTCCTTTGCGATACTGCGGCGTCTATTCAGTTCCTCTCCGATGTCATGCCAGCTCCAAATGGAAACCCTGAATGGATATGCATGCGATTCGTACTGTCCTCGTACGTAAGCCTGAAGGTCCTCATCTCGCGGAGCAGTAGTTGCAATCGCGAATTGTCGGATGTGCGGCTCGAAGTCCTTAGCTTTTGCAACTTCGCCGTCAATTTCCACCTTAGAAAGCTGCTGTTTCGTGAAATCCTCCTTGCCCTTGCACTGAACACCATGCCATTCGACACCCGGTCGCGGCTGCCCGAATATATCGACTCCGTGCTGGGGGTGGCCAGATCGACCGTTGCGTTGGGCATTAGAATCAGCCCAAACCGATCGCCAGAGCGATAGGCATAGGCGCTCGAAGTCTTGCCAATTGCCCGGCGGGGGGAAATTCAGAAACACGGCTGATGACTGGATTGCGGGGAATAAGTCGGTTAACTGTGATTTTTGTCAACGCGAGCCTCGCCGCGTCATGATAGCAAAACGTTTCATAGCTTAAACCCGGGATTCACAACGTAGCACCAGCAGGGCTTCTGGTACCATCCACGCGACACGGTCAGGACCTCTGGCCCGCTCCGCGCTCCCGATTACTCGCGCGCCCGCCACTCGCAATGTCCAGATTTCGGCCTCTGAGCTCGCACGGACCAGGGCAGAAAACGAGCGACACCGCCGACCGGAACAGCGGCGCCCGCTTGAGATCGCCAATCCTCGCGCCCGCGACGTAGGCATCGACGCACTCTTTAGCTTCGTGATGAGTCGGATCCCCCCCTTCTCGTGCAGCCCGAACCACCACCGCTTCCCGTCGGCGAAGTAATCGTCGACGTTCATGCCAATCACCGCCGACACACGTGCGAAGCTGAACACCATGACTCCGATCAGGGCCCGGTCACGCAACGCGACGATCGAACGGGTTATCGATGGAGTCCAGAAGCCGCCAGGCCCGTTCGCTGTCGAGCACCGGCAATCTTGCCGCGCTTGATCACGTGCTGCGGCCCGCGGACGGAGGCGGCGGGATTGATCGGAATCACCTGCCCGACCACAAGCCAGTCGCAGACTATGCGAATCGCGGCAAGGTGCTGCTTCACGCTGGGCCGATCCAGGCACGTGCCGGCTTCCTTTATGTACGTGGCCACGGCGAACGGGCTGAGGTCGCGGACAGGGCAATCGCACGTCAAACGCCGGATTTTCTTGGGTTCTTGGCTCACAAAGGCTCTAAGTTTGCTGACGGCATCGGCGTTGGTCGATTTCCATAACGAAAAACGCTGGTAATTACCTGCGATTGAAGTCACGGAGCTTGATCCCCCGCTCCGAGCACCAGTTTGAGAACTTGACCGCCGCCCGGAGATACGCCTCGCGGGTGTTCTTATTTCTAATGTGCGCCGCGAAGAACTCCAGGTACTCCCCGACGACTATTAACGCCCACCTTTTACTTGCACGATGGTCGGCGCCGGTCCACTTTACTCCTTCCTATGTTTTCATCTCAGGAACCCCTCCAAAACGAAGGCACGTGTACGTGCCCGATCGGTATGGTCCTTTTTCGTAGCAGACAGGCATGACACCGTCGCCGGGCCCTGGTATCCTACGGGCCGGGTTTTGCAGGAGCACTTTGAGGAGGCCGCGACCGAGTTCGACGTACAGGTCGCCCGAGGCTTCATCACGATGCGACCGAACAACTACAGCCTTGCGGCAACGGAGAGAATCCCGCCATTTCCGCACCACGGTGGATGAGAAGCTGCTGATCCGGGGGATGCTGTTCGACGGCTTACAGAAGTCCCTCTACTCGGTTCTCAAGTTTCAGTCGAACCCGGAGCGGGTATTCGCTGTTATTTGGAAGCCGACCCGACGTGGAGAAGTGGCTCAAGCCTGCGAAAGGGGCCGTCCTCACCTACTACGCGCCGGTCCCCGACTTTGCCGTGGAGACGAAAGCCACACGCTACCTGTGCGAGCGGAAAACCCAGGAAGTACCTGCTGATTTCCGCACGACGCGGTCGATGAACCAAAGTCCTTGGCCGGCTTGGCGGCCACCTGGCAGTTTCGCGCAGATTAGAACCGAGTCACGCGTATGAAGGCTCGTCCATCCAATGAAATGTCCGTGTCTCCTGACGCTAACGGAACTCCTCGCTCCGGTGAAACGGGCGCACGATAAAGTCGATGCGATTACGCGTGCCCACGTCGGCATTGCGAAACTCGCGCAATCCACTTTTGACAAGAACCTCGCTGGGATCGCGAATGAGGGTATTTTCGTTTTGCTCGTGTCCACATTCGAGGTGATGCTTTCTGACGTGCTCATCTGCTATCTGCGGGAATTTCCCAACAAGATGGAGTTCAAAGACTCCCCCTTCGCGACGGACCAGATCGTCGATGCGACTTTTTCCAGAGAATTGTGGGAAATCAAGGCGGAGTCGCTCGTGCGTTCCAAAATGTACCAGGATGTTTCCGCTGTCTTGAAGTATTTCCTTGCAACGCTGTCGATCAATGATTGTCCCTTCGATCAAGAGCAGGTTGATCGACTCACAGAGCTCAAGCAGAGACGGAATCTTCTCATCCATGCTAACCTGGTCGTCAACGCACTTTATCTTGAGAAGGCGGGGCCCGCCGCTCGCGCGAACCAACCAGGACAGCGACTCTCCGTGGACGATGGTTATCTGGGCGGTTCCTTGGTCACTATCAAGTTCTTCCTTGTCGAGATCGAAAGAAGACTTGCCGCGAAATACGCTTCTTACACGCGCTTGGCAGCGTTGGAGCGACTCTGGAATTACATGGTCGCCAACCCAAAAATTACGCCATTCGCCGACTACTGGGAGATCGACGTATCTGGCGATGTCATTCGGCCGCGACGAAATCCCGAAGCTGAGCAGCGGATGGGGAGTAGTGAGCGCCTATTTCTCGCGCTTTGGAGGGACTCGCTCAACGGCACATCCCTCTCCTATTCGGACGAATGGCTCTCCATGACCTGCCTGGATGAGGAGTCGGTTGCGAAGGTAGCGGTGTTCCTTTCCGCTGCGAAACGCATAGGGGTCATCGCAAATTGAACTGTGAGGCCTGTCGTATTCAGCCCGACAAAGAGCGGCAGCTTAGAGATGCCGAGGAAGACAAGCGGATCGGTGACCTCCGCACGCAGATTGAGAGTCTCAAGCGGAAATCCGAGCAGGGATCGCAGCAGCTTTAGGGGAAGTGCTCAAAATCACTCTGGAAGACCTTCTCCGCCAGCATTTTCCGTTCGACGACATCACGCCGGCCTCCGCCGTCTGCGAGCGACTAAGCACGGCTGGTGGGATCCGCCCCTGCCCGCCGAACTGACGACGCCCAAACCGTTGCCGAAGCAAACGTCGTCGGTCCGGCCAAGGCCTTGCTGATTGCTGGCACCCTTCCTCCCCGCTCGGCACCCGCGGGCCCGGGGGGGCTTGAGGCCGCAGCGGTG
>JAHWKS010000030.1 GCA_019347795.1 Planctomycetota bacterium
GCACGTTGGGAAAAAGACGTCCGCCGAGTGGCGTGAGCGAATCAACCGTTACCGAGAACTGCTGGGAGAATCCTGATGACGTCCGACGAGAAATTGCAGGAGTTATTGTTTGCCGTCTTTGACGAACTTCGGGAAGGCGTCCGAGAGCAATCGTCGGCCGAGGAATACCATCGTATGAAAGAGGACTTCGCGTTTCATCTAACCGATTGGCGCGATGACCTTCAACAGATAAGGGACCTCCTTAAACGGCCGGACGATTGGTCGGCGGATGACGCCGCTCGCTTTCTCGTCGGCTTCCTCTATCACGTCGTTCCCCATTTGACCGCAGCGCGTGATCTGCTGCTGGATGCGCCGGCATCCGCATCGCCGGAGAAGGGAAAGAAGGTCCGAACTCGATAAAAAGGGATTCCTTACCGGTCCGCTCTGGCGTACGGGCGGCGGGCGTCGGGCGCCTCGCGATGGTAGACCGTGCGATGCGGGAAGGGGATTTCGATCCCCAGCTCGTCAAACCTGTTCTTGATCCGCCGGTTCAGCTCGCGGCGAACCGGGAATTGCTCCAGCGGCCGGGTCTTGATGAAGAACTTGATCACCACGGCCGAGTCGCCGAAGGCGTCCACGCCCAGCATCTCTAAGTCGTCCAGGATCAGCGGTCCGAATTTCGGGTCATCCCGAATCTCCCGCCCGAGCTGCGTCAGCACCTCCATGACCTGATCGACATCCTCTTTGTACGCGACGCCGACCTCGAACAGCGCCCGCGACCAGCCGTGGGTCAGGTTCGTGACGGTCTTGATTTGTCCGTGCGGCACAAAGTGCACCACGCCGTCCAGGTCGCGGAGGACGGTCATCCGCAGCGTGACGCGCTCCACGGATCCGACCACGTCGCCGATCTTCACGATGTCGTCAATCCGATATTGGTTCTCCAGCAGCATCACGAAGCCGAAGAAGTAGTCGCGGATCAAGTCCTGCGCCCCCAGCCCGACCGCGATGCCCACCACGGCCAGCGAGGCGATCAGCGGGGCGATCCAGTCGGGATTGATTTCCGCCACCACCAACAGCACGGCGCCGACGGCGGCCACCATCGTCGCCGCGTTGCTGAACACGCTGGCCAGCGTCTTGGCGCGGTTCTCGCGCTCCTGCCGGCGGCCGCGGTCTGCGCGAATGCGAAGCTGAAAGATTCGCTTGCTGCCGATGCGAATCAGATACTCGAGGACGATAAACCCGAGGAGGATCACCAGCAGCCGCACGCCGTGTTGCTTGAGCCATTCGACCGCCTCGATTCCCAGCGACTTGAACCAGGTGACGTTCGCCTCGCGCTCCATTCGCCGGACGTCGCTTTGGGCCTGCGCCAACTGGGCCGCCAGGGCTTCGCGGCGCGACTGCGCGCGCTGGAGGGCGGCTTGCGATTGGTCCACTTCCAGTTGCGCCGCTCGGTAAGCCGCTTCGGCCTCGGCGATCTGCTGCGTCAATTCCGCCAGGTCGGCGGGATCTTCCTGGGCGACGCGCTGCCGGTATTCCTCGGTCAGTTCGGCTAATCGCCGCCGCGCGTTTTGCGCCATCTGGCGCCGCGTCTCCAGCAGCCGCTGCTCGTGCTCGATCAGTTCGTCGAGGTCGTCCAGCCGGGCTTGGGTCCTTTGGATGTCGGACGCCGCTTCGGCGAGCGTCTGCCGTGTCGCCTCCGCTTCCTCCCGGGCCTTCTGGACGGTCTGGCTGACGGGAGGCGTCACGCTCTTCGGCGCCTCGCTAGTCGGCGATGGATCCGCTCCGGGCGCCGCGTCTCGGGAAAGAAAAGGCCAGGGGAAAGCGCCGGGCGGATCAGCGGGGGACGGCCCGCCCGGCGCCGTCTCCGCGGCCGGCGATTCCTCCGGCGCCGGTTCTTCCTCTCGCGGCGCGGGCGGGGCTTCTCCCTTCAGCCGGGCAAGCTCGACCTGGTCGCCGGCCAGCTTCCTCTCGAGAAGAGCGATTTGCTCCTGCAACGCGCTCCGCTCCTCCAGCGCCAGTTGAAAACGATCCTCAGCCGCCTTCCAAGCGCCCTCGAAATCGGCGCTCGCTTCCGCCGCTCGCTTCGCCTCTTCCGGCTGCTTCGCGGGATCGAGCGCCTCCAGCTCCTGTGTCAATTCTTTGTGTCGTTCGTCGAGCCGGCGAAATTCCGCCTCCGCCGTCTCGAACTCGCCGCGCGATTCGCTTAGCTGCGACTTCAGTTGCTCGAGGCGATCTTCATCCAGATCGATCTCGCGGCTCAACTCCGCAATTCGCCCCGCGTCCGAGCGGCTGGCCGGCGCTGCCTCGCCGGCAGGAGTTGGTTCCTCCGTCGAATCCGGGACGGCGTCCGAAGCGTTCTGCGCGGCAACGCCCGTCCGGGGCGCGAGGTGAAGGGCCAGCGCGGCAGCCAGAAGGAGATGAATCGTTGTTATCGCGGCGGGAGCTCTCGCGATGAAATTCATTCCATCACTTTAGCAGATTTCTGAGGTCCTGACTCGCCTTGGGGCTTCGTCATGCCACGTTGCCCGGCAAGAGGCCGGGCTTACTTCTTCTTGGCGCCTTGTATTTCCCGCGCGTCGGCCTAGAATCAAGGGATGGAGGAAGTCGGCGCCATACCGTTTCTTCCCCAAAATCGTCGGGTGACTAAATCAAGGGCAAGCCGGCCTCGCCGGATGGCCCGTTAGCGAGTAAGCCGACGTGATCGAACGCTCTTGGTGTTCGGCCACGTCGGCTTTTTTCGTCTCAATGGCGCAAGGATTTGTAACGATATGAGCAAGCCTCTAGACGCATCGGACGGGACCGCCGTGAACCGGCAAGACGCGGACACAGTGACACTACCGGATGCTCACCCGGCGCTATCGGTGGTCAGCTTTGGCATTACCGACGGCGGCAAAGTCCGCGCCGTCAACGAGGACCAATTTCTGATCGCGGTGCTGCTTAAAGCCTTGCAGGTCCAGCAGACGAGTCTCCCGCAGCCGACGGTGCAGCGCAGCAGCGACCGGAGCTATCTTTTCGTCGTGGCTGATGGCATTGGCGGCCATGCCGGAGGGGAACAGGCCAGCGCCCTGGCCATCGACTCCGTCGAATCGTTCATCCTGGGGACCTTTAAATGGTTCGCGCACTTCAAGGGGCCGGAGCAAGACCAGGTGCTGGCTGACTTTCAGAGCGCTCTGAGCGAGGCCCATGACCGTATCCGGGCCGAGGCGGTGGAACATCCGGAACTGCACGGCATGGGGACCACCCTGACGTTGGCCTACAGCCTGAATGACGTGCTGTTTGTGGCCCACGTCGGCGACAGCCGCTGCTACTTGTGCCGCCGAGGAAACCTCTACCGGCTGACCCGCGACCACACCCTCGTGGAAGATATGGTCCGCCGCGGTGAGTTGTCGGCCGATGAGGCGATTCGGCACCGCTGGCGCCACATTATCACCAACTCCGTCGGGGGCAATTCGGCCCAGATCGAGGTCCAGGTGCACAAAATTCGCCTGGAAGTCGCCGACCGGATGCTGCTCTGCTCCGATGGGCTGACCGAAATGGTGTCCGAGGAGGAAATCAAACAGATTCTTCACGCGGAAGCCGAACCCGAGCAGGCATGCCGGCGACTCGTGAAGCGGGCCAACGTTTCGGGCGGCCGGGACAATATCACCGCCGTGGTCGCCCATTTCCGCCGCGCCGATTGACGTCCGACACTCGAGACCGAAATGAAGAATCGCGATCCAAATAAGAGGATGCCGGTGATGAACCAAGAACCGCTGGTGGACGATATTCAGAACTACGCCCTCAACATCGTGGACACGGTGCGCGAGCCCCTGTTGATTCTGAACGCCACCTTGCGCGTGCAATCCGCCAATCGGGCTTTCTATCAAACCTTTCACGTCACTCCCGAAGAAACCGAGAACCGCCTGATTTACGAGTTGGGCAACGGCCAGTGGGACATCCCCGCCCTGCGAACCCTGCTCGAAGACGTGGTCCCCCAAAGCTCCGTCTTCAATGATTTCGAGCTGGAGCATACTTTTCCCGTGATCGGCCGCCGGGTGATGCTGCTCAACGCCCGCAAGCTCCAGGCGGGGCGCCACGGCGAGCTGCTGGTCCTGGCCATGGAAGACGTGACCGCGCGGAAGCAGGCGGAAGAAGCGCTGGTCGAAGCGGGGGCGTTGCAAAGCGCGATCTTCAACAGCGCCAATTTCTCCAGCATCGCCACCGACGATAAGGGCGTCATTCAAATCTTCAACGTCGGCGCCGAGCGGATGCTGGGCTATGCGGCCGCCGAAGTGATGAACAAGATTACCCCGGCCGACATTTCCGATCCGCAGGAAGTGATTGCCCGCGCCAAGGCGTTGAGCGCCGAGTTGGGAACCGCGATCACGCCCGGCTTTGAGGCCTTGATTTTCAAGGCCGCGCGCGGGATCGAAGACATCTACGAGCTGACGTATATCCGCAAGGACGGCAGCCGTTTCCCGGCCGTCGTCTCGGTCACCGCGCTCCGCAACCCGCAGGGGGGAATCATCGGTTATCTGTTGATCGGCACCGATAACACCGCCCGCAAGCAAGTCGAGGCCGAGCGAATGCTGCTCGATCAGCGCGTGCGAGATCAACAGTTTTACACCCGCTCGCTGATTGAATCGAACATCGACGCCCTGATCACCACCGATCCCCGCGGAATCATTACCGACGTGAACAAGCAGATGGAGGCGCTCACCGGATGCACGCGCGACGAGCTGATCGGCGCGCCGTTCAAGGACTACTTCACCGACCCGGAGCGGGCCGGGGCCGGCATCAAGCTGGTGCTGGGCGAAGGTAAAGTCACCGACTACGAGCTTACCGCGCGGGCCCGGGACGGCAAGGAAACCGTGGTGTCGTACAACGCGACCACCTTTCACGACCGCGAGCGGAAGCTGCAGGGCGTGTTCGCCGCCGCCCGCGACGTGACCGAACGCAAACGCTACGAGCAATCGTTGCAGCAGGCCAACCGCGCCAAGAGCGTCTTTCTGGCCAACATGTCGCACGAAATCCGCACTCCCATGAACGCCATCCTGGGATTCTCCCAATTGATGCTTCGCGACCAGGACCTCACGCCCCGCCAGTGCCAGTACCTGGGGACCATCAACCGCAGCGGCGAGCATCTCCTGGCCCTGATCAACGACATCCTGGAGATGTCCAAGATCGAAGCGGGCCGCACAACGTTGAATCTCTCCACGTTCGACTTGCCGCTCTTGCTCAAAGACCTGGAGATGATGTTCCGCGTGCGCACCGATGAGAAGAAGTTGTCGTTCTCGGTGGACATCATCGGCGATGTGCCGCAATACATCGTGACCGACATCAACAAGCTGCGCCAGGTCTTCATTAACGTGCTTGGCAACGCCGTCAAGTTCACCGACGAGGGAGGCATCGGCCTGCGCGTGCGCGCCGACCGCGACGGCGCGGAGGGGCCTTTTCTCCGGGTCGAAATCGAGGACACCGGCCCCGGCATTTCGCCCGACGAGCAAGAAAAATTGTTCCGGCATTTCGAGCAAACCAAGACCGGGCAACAAACCGGGACCGGCACCGGGCTGGGGTTGGCCATCAGCCGCGAGTTCGTTCGCCTGATGGGCGGCTCCATAACGGTCAGCAGCCAGTTGGGCCAAGGCAGCGTGTTCGCCCTGCACCTGCCTTTGAAGGAGGGGGAAGCCCAGGCGGTTCAAGCGAAAGATGCGCCCCGCCACGTTCTGCGCCTCCAGCCCGGCCAGGCGACGTGCCGGGTGCTGATTGCCGACGACATCGAGGACAACCGCCGGCTCCTGGCGGAGCTTCTCGGCCCGGTGGGGTTTGAAATTCGGGTGGCGACCAACGGCGCGGAAGGCGTCCAGGCGTTTGAGGAGTGGCGGCCCCATCTGATCCTGATGGACTTCCGCATGCCGGTGATGGACGGCCACGAGGCGATCCGCCGAATCCGGGACATGCCCGGGGGGAAGGATCCCAAGATTATTGCGGTGACCGCCAGTGCGATGGACGAAAACCGCGCGGAGTTGATGGAGATCGGCGCCGACGACTTTATCGGCAAGCCGTTCCGGGAAGCCGAGCTATTCCAGAAGATTCACGCCCACGTGGGAGTAGAATACGTTTACGCCGAGCATCCCCCGGACGCGGTCCCGGAGACCGCGGCCGAGTTGACCGCCGAGTCCCTCGCGAATTGGCCGCCCGAGCTCATCGATCCCCTGCGTGAAGCCGTCCTCACGGCGGACCTGGACGAGTTGCTGGCGAAGATCCAGGAGATTGAATCCCGCGATCCCCGCATTGCTCAAGCGCTGCGGCGCCTGGCCGAAGGCTTCCAATACCAGAAACTTCTCGATTTATTCGGCCCGGGGGAATCTTCGGTAAGTTCGTTAAACCTTGTCGGGAGCCGTCCATGAATCCGGAGCAACATAACAGCGATGCCGCCCAACCCGCCAGCATCTTGGTCGTGGACGACACCGCCGCCAATCTCCAGGTGCTGGCCGGCATGCTCAAGGAGCGCGGGTACAAGGTCCGTCCCGTTCTCAGCGGCAAGCTGGCGCTGCTGGCCGCCGAGCGCGATCCCCCGGACCTGATCCTGCTGGACATCAACATGCCGGAGATGAACGGTTACGAGGTGTGCCAGCGCCTCAAAGCCGACGACGCCCTCGCGGGGATTCCGGTCATCTTCATCAGCGCTCTCACCGAGCAATTGGACAAGGTGAAGGCCTTTGCCATCGGCGGGGTCGATTACCTCACCAAGCCGTTTCAAATGGAGGAACTGCAAGCCCGCGTCGAAACCCACCTCAAGCTCCGCCGCCTGCAAATCGAACTGGAGGAATACAGCCAAAGCTTGGAAGCGGCGCGCGAGCGGCTTGCGCTCGACCTGGAGTTGGCCCGCCAGGTGCAACGAGGACTGCTGCCGCTGCGGCTGCCCGAAATCCCGGGCTACGAGTTTTTCGCCCACTACGAGTCGGCCCACGAGGTGGGGGGCGATTATTACGACTTCATCCTGCTGCCGCGACAGCGCGTGGCCGTCTTGTTGGGGGACGTCTGCGGCAAGGGAGTGGTGGCGGCTCTTCTCATGGCCAAACTCAGCGCCGACGCCAGGTTCTGCATGCTGACGGAGCCCGACCCCGCAGCCGCCGTCACGAGGCTCAACTCGCTGATGTGCCAGTCGGGGAACGATCGTTTTGTAACTCTGGCGGCCGCCGTCCTCGATCCGGTCAACCACACCGTGACGCTGGTCAACGCCGGCCATCCCCCTCCGCTGATCTATCACCGGGCCACGCGCACGGTGGAAGAGGCGATCGGCGACGCGATGGCCGGCACGCCCCTGTGAATCCTCGACGATTTCGAGTACGAGTCGTGCCAGGTCTCTCTCGAGCCGGGCGACAGCATCCTGGCGTTCACCGACGGCGTGACGGAGGCCATGGACGTCCACGACCGCCAACTCGAGACGAAAGGGGTGTATGACGCCGTGCAAGGGGAGGCCTACTCTCCCAGCGGTCTGGTGGAGCAAGTGGTCAAGGCCGTCGAGAAATTCGCCGCGGGCCGGAGCCAGAGCGATGATATCGCCGTGGTGGGCTTCGGGAGGACGGGCTAGGCGGGTCGATGCAGCGCATCTTCGTAATCGGATCATTGCTTAAGGAGGCGGCTCGAGGCTGGAGCGAGCATCGGGCGCAGAGCCTGGGCGCCGCCTTGGCCTTCTACGCGACTTTGGCGATCGCGCCGCTGACAATCATTGCCTTTGCCGTAGCCGGCTATGTCTTCGGGGAAGAGGCGGCTCGCGGCGGCATCGTGGACCAGATTGAAAACTGGGTGGGACGGGACGGGGCGGTTGCCATCGAGACCTCGGTCCACAAGGCCGACACGCCTCGTCAAAGCTGGATTGCAGCGACGCTCAGCATCGCTCTCTTGTTGTTCGCCGCCACGGGCGTCTTCGTCGAACTCAAGGACTCGCTGGACAGAATCTGGGAAGTGAAGCCCAAGCCCGGTCTCGGGCTGTGGACGATGCTCAAGACCCGACTGTTGTCGTTCGTGGTCGTGCTGGGGACGGGCGCCTTGCTCCTGGCGTCGCTGCTCTTGACCGCCGCGCTGACGGCCTTCACCCACTGGCTCGACCAATGGCTGCCGGTAACGGTCTGGACGGCCTATCTCTTGGACGTGCTGGTCTCGTTCCTCGTCAGCACGATCTTGTTCGCACTGGTTTTCAAGCTGCTCCCTGACGTGAACGTGAAGTGGAGCGGCGTGTGGATCGGCGCCGTCGCGACGGCGGTCTTGTTCATGCTCGGCAAGTTCCTGTTCGGCGTCTACATCGGCAGCGCGGGCGTCCGTTCGATCTATGGCGCGGCGTCGTCGCTGGTGATCGTCCTGGTTTGGCCTTATTACTCGTCGCAGATCCTCTTCTTCGGCGCGGAACTGATCCGGGCCTATGCCCAGCGTTTCGATCCGGACCCCATCGTCCCCACCGAGCAGGCCGTGCTCATGACCGAGGCGGAGATTGCCAGGCAGGGCCTGCCCAGCCCGCCGGACCTGGATCGGCCCGCCTCGAGCTAAGGGAAACAAAAAACGCCCTCAACAGAGTGAGGGCGCGCGAGCTGATTTCGAGCTGGCGGTCAGGTTACCAGCCAATCGAAAACGACGAGTAACCGCGAAACGGCGACGAATAGGAACTGTACGGCCGACCCCACGCCGAATAGCCTCCGGAGTACGTCGGGCTACGGTAGTAACTGCCGTACGGAGCGCTGTAATAGCGCGTCGAGGGCGAGCCATAACCGATCGAGGGGCCATACGACTGGTGCGGCGATGCATAGGAGCCGTAAGGCGAACGGTAAGCATGGTACTGCGAGTACGGATTCGTCTGACGATGGTGCTGGCGGTGCTCCAGTTGATCGTGGTATTGGCGGTGCTCCAGTTGATCGTGGTACTGCTGATGACTGGAATGACCGCCGGACCGCGGTCCGTGATAATTTTGGCCGTGGGCTGCGGCGCCGCTCAAGGCGGTCAAGCCGGCGATGCCTAACGTGGCGATTAGAATTCTCATGACGCGGTCCTTTTATGGTGTGCGTTAGTTGTCGGTTGGAGTCGTGCGATTGTGTCGGGACAAAAGCCCTCCATCACCTTAACCGCAAACCATGTACCGCAGCCGACACGAGGGCGCGGATTCAAAGATTGCCTGTCGAAACGATGCATGCCGAAGAATTGCTGCGTCGCTCGCTCTTCTGGGGTCTGATTCGGCTCGGACTGGTCCTGCCAAATTGGTCGAGTACCAGGACTTTGGGACGCGCGAGGCCTCGGCTCAAGACTTGCGGCGTTTCTTCGCCTGCGATTCTTTCGTCGGCAAACGCACGTTCCAGGCGAGGCGCAGGGCGGCGAGGGCGCGGATCACCCAATAGCTCATGTCGATCTGCCACCACCGCAGGCCGTGCCGGGCCGAGGTGGGAAAGGCGTGGTGGGTGTTGTGCCATCCCTCTCCCATGGCGAGATAGCCAAACACCCAGTTGTTTCGGCTTTGGTCGTCGCTTTGGTAGGGCCGGCGTCCCCATAGATGACAGGCCGAGTTGATGCTCCAGGTGACGTGGTGGACCAGGAAGATCCGCACCAGTCCGCCCCAGATGAGACCCGTCCAAACGCCCGTCCAGGTTCCCGTCAGTAGACCGCCGAGAACCGCCGGAATTACTAAGCCCAGAGCGACCCACACCGGAAACAAGGCGCTCGTCACGCGCAAGACGGCGCTCTTGCGGAGGTCCTGGACGTACCGAGACAGGTCCTCGGGGTCAGGTTGAAATATCCAGCCAATATGGGCGTGCCACGCACCGCGCAGCAGGCCCCGAATGCCTGGACCGCGCCGGTAGGGCGAGTGGGGGTCCTCCAACGTGTCGCTGTGCTGGTGATGCCGGCGGTGCGTCGCGACCCATTTCAGCAGCGGTCCCTGGACCGCCATCGACCCGAGGACCGCTAAGATGAACTTCACCACGATGTACGTCTCGAAAGACCGATGGGTGAACAGCCGGTGGAACCCGACCGTGATCCCCAAGGCGGACAGAGCGTACATGACCAGCAGCAGCCCCAAGTCGGTCCAATGGAAGCCCCGGCCCCAAAGGAAAAACGGGACGGCCGCCGCCCCAAGGAAGGGGACGATAATGGCGGTGAAATTCGCCAGGCGCACGCCCAGCGCCACGCGCCCCGTCTCGGGTTCGCGGGGCGGCAATTCGCCGAGCGGGTCGGCGATGGGCAACGGGACCAGTTCTGCCATCAAAAGAATCCGAGCTCGCGCTGCCGTGTAGTTGTCGCAGCCTCTCCCAGGGCCGCAATTCCTCGTACCGGTGGCCATCAGCACTTTTCGGGCCAACTAGTGCCGCGGGCCTATTTCTTCTTGGCGTTTGGCCGAAAGGACGGCGGATCGGCCAGAGTGAATAGCACCACCTCTTCGCCCGTGACGGTGCTGATATCGTGGTGCAGGCTCAGCGGTTTGACGCCCGCGGCCTCTTGGACCATCTTCTCCAGGACCGGCCGGGCCGTTTCGACCAGTTGGGTCCGAACTTGCTTGAGCAGGTCCCGCCCCTTTTCGGGCGTAAGGGTCGTTACCAGGTGCTGCTCGGCCGCCGTGAGCACGCCTTGGAGTCGGACGACCAGCAGATCGCCGATCAGATAGGCGTGGATGTCTTTCGGCCCGCGGCCCATGTAATCCTGCTCGAAGCGCGTGACGCCGTCGCAGATGGCAGCTTCGATCTCGCCTTGTGTTTTCATTTCAAAGACGCTCGCGCGTGGGACGGCCCGCCCGTCCGTCTCAGAGGTTATCAAGAAGTATCGTACCAAATGCGGAGTTGAAAGAATTGATCCCTTGTCTTTTCCCTCGCCGCCCCTATAATATCGGTGTTGCGGGAGTGGATGCGGTGAACTCCCCTCGACTCCCCCAACCCATCGGATGACTGTCTAAAGGGCAAGCCGGCCTCGCCGGAAGGCCCATTAACGAGTAAGCCGACGTGGTCGAACCCTTCGGGTGTTCGGCAACGTCGTTTTTTTTTGCTCCGGTGGAGATTTTCGGAAACTAGCTAAAGGGCAACCCGGCCGCGCCGGGAGGCCCGTTAACGAGTAGCCGACGCAGCGGATCGCCTTACGGCGTTCTGTCGCGTCGGCTTTTTTTATTGGCGGCGGACATGCGATGAGCGCGCCCGCCGAAAACGAACCGAACGGCCCCTTTTAAGGAGAACGGCAATGTCGACGCTCGGCATCATTCTGATTGTGATCCTGGTTCTGCTGCTCTTGGGCGTGCTGCCCGCGTGGCCGCACAGCCGGAGTTGGGGAGCTTTCCCCAGCGGCGCCCTGGGATTGGTGTTGATCATCGTCGTCGTTCTTTTGGTCCTGGGTCGCATCTGATGGCGCCATGGGGATCGCCGTTGTGAAAGACAGCCATGAACAATCTACTTCTCGTCTTGATCGCGATCCTGCTGCCGCCGCTGGCGGTCGGCCTCAAGGCCGGCCTCGGCGGACAACTGATCCTGAACATTATTTTGACGTTGATCGTCTACTTGCCCGGCCTGCTCCATGCGTTGTGGGTCGTGCTGAAAGATTGATCGAAATTCCCACCTCCGTGCAGGGCGAGTGTTCTGTGCGCCACGCCGAGGCTCAAGCCATGAACCACATCCTTCCCACCGTCGCCCAACAGATCGCCCAAGCCGCGATCGCGTTTCAACAGCAGAGAACCGGCCATGCGCCCACGGGGGTGACCGTGGTGCTCAGCGCCGACACGTTGGTTGTCACGCTGCACGACGCCCTGACGCCGGCCGAAAAGGTCCTGGCGGCGAACCCGGAAGGGGCGGCGCAGGTGCAGGAGTTTCACCGCCAGTTGTTCGCCAATTCCTGCGAACTGCTGCGACACGAGATCGGCAACATCACCGGGGTCAAAGTGCGCGAAGCAGCCGCGGAAGTCGAGACGAGATCCGGAACGGTTTTCCACGCCTTCACGAGCGGCGCCATGGTGCAGGTCTTCCTGCTCGCCGGCGACGTGCCGGCGGACGCCTGGCGCGGGGATGGAATGAACAAGGCGCTTCAACCGTGAACGTGCCTTGGCGCCGGGAGGCGCCACAACCCTGACCACGATTCAAAGACCACTATTCCAAGGAACCACAGATGAGAACGCAAACTCCACTTACCGAAGCTGCCCGGCAGTACGAGGCGGCTTACGCAGCGCACTATTCAGAACGCGACTTATCCTTGGCGTTCCGGCTTTACAAGGAGCTCCTGGCGTCGCACCCGGGCGAGCCGGAAGCCGGTTTCTCCCGGATGCAGCTCCAAAACATCGTCAACACGATCGTTCCCAAGCAGGATCGCTTGGATGCTCAGTTGCAACTGGCGTCTGCCCGGCTTGGGCGCCCGGACGCGGCGCCGGCCCCGATCGCATTGGTTTCGTAATTCCGGACTCCGCCGGCCACCGGCCCGCGGCGTTCCCTCCTTATTTTCCAGAGATATCGACCATGTTCGAACAACTACTCGTCTTCGCCGCACTAGCGGCGGGGCTCCTGGCGCTCGTGACGCTGGCGCTCACGTTCTTCACGGTGGAGCAACGCACGGCGGCCATCGTGCAGCGGCTTGGCAAATTCGTCCGCGAGGCGGGGCCGGGCCTCAACGTGAAGGTCCCCTTCATCGACCGCGTGGTGGGGCGCACGAACCTGCGGGTCCAGCAATTGGACGTCAAGATCGAGACCAAGACGGAGGACAACGTCTTCGTCCAGTTGGTCGTCGCCGTCCAGTTCTACGTCCTGCCGGAGAAGGTCTACGACGCGTTCTACAAGCTCGACGACGCACGCCGGCAGATCACGTCGTACGTCTTCGACGTGGTGCGAGCCCAAGTGCCCAAAATCAAGCTCGACGACGTGTTCGAGAAGAAGGACGACATCGCCGACATCGTCAAATCCGAACTTGCCCAGGTCATGGAAGGCTTCGGCTACGGAATCCTCAAGGCGCTCGTGACCGACATCGATCCGGATCCCAAGGTCAAGCAGTCGATGAACGAGATCAACGCCGCGCAGCGGATGCGGGTCGCGGCGACCGAGAAGGGGGAAGCCGACCGGATCCTCAAGGTCAAGTCGGCCGAAGGGGACGCCCAGAGCAAAGCCTTGCAGGGCAAGGGCATCGCCGAGCAACGGAAGGCCATTGTCGAAGGCCTGCGGGACTCGGTGGACGAGTTCCGGCGGTCCGTGCCGGGCACGACGGCGAAGGACGTGATGAACCTCGTCCTGATGACGCAGTACTTCGACACGCTCAAGGAGATCGGCGCCTCGTCCCGCACGAATACGATTCTCATTCCGCACTCGCCGGGGAACCTGACCAACCTGACGGACCAAATCCGGAACGCCATGGTGGAGGCCAACCAGGTGGGCGCGAGCTCCCAGGCGCCGGCGGAGAACGGCGAAGAGGCGTGGGAAGAACCGTGGAGAAAAGGCCGGGATGCCGTTCGCCCGGAGCCGCTGGCCGAAGTCGGCGGTGATTGATCGCCGGTGGTTGGGCGCCGCGTTCACGTCCCCTCGCGCCGGGCGAGGGGAGCCCGGCGTTGCTGGAATGCTCTCGAATATTCACGTGTCGGATTGTTGCGTTCAGTGTCGTTGATTGCGGGTCGCGTGGGCGTTTCGCTCATTCCGACCAACCTCTTTTCAGGAGCTTGACCATGTTACAGCTAGCAGTTGCCTTGCTCGTCGTCGCTTTGATCGCCGCCCTCTTGGGCTTTGGAGGATTTGCCGGCTCCTTGGTGGGTTTGGCGAAGATTGCCTTCGTCGTGCTCCTCGTGCTGGCCGTGCTGTCCTTGGCGATGGGCGGTTTCAGACGCCGATCTTTCTGGGGTTAACCCGGTTGAACGCCGCTGGACGTGCGGCCACGTAGGGTTTTTTTTGGCGCGGGCAGGCCGCAGTTTGTCGCTTGCCCGCTCACTATGAAAAGGAGACAGTTCAATGTTCCCCGGCACAATAAAAAGGCTCGTTCACTTGTCGCAGCAGACGCATCTGCTGAACGCCGGGCTTGTGAGCAGTCACAACGAGCACGGGTACGGCGTCCTCGAGGACGAGCAGGGCCGCGAGGTCTACTTTCCCCACGAGGCGGTCGGCGGCCGTTGCGGCTTCGACGATCTGCGCCGCGGCGAGCAGGTCGAGTTCACTCTGGAGTCGGGCCCCTACCTGCGCGCGGCCTGGGTTGGAGTTCCCGCGGCCGCGCCCCTTTCCGGCCCTGTAGCCTAAGCCGCTGCGCCGCCATCAACCATTGCACCGCCAAGGAGAGTTTATGACACCGTCCACACGAGTCTTGAACCGAGAGCCGGAAGTTCGCCCGGAAGGCCTGCGTTCCGCGCCGTCCGGCTATCGGGAGTTGTCGATTCCCGCCATCGACCGAAGGCCGTTCACCGAGGCCGCGAAGACCCTCGTTTTCCATGTGGCCTACAAGGACCGCCCGGCGGCGATCGCCGTGACCGTGAACGAGAAAGGCCGGCTGGTGAACGCCTACGTGGGGGGCGCGTTGGCCAGGGTCGTCCCGGAGCGCGTGCTTCTAGCCATCAAAAAGCAGCGGCCCGCGTTCGGCGACTGGGCCGCGACAGAACGCTGGCGAGACTTGGAAGACAGCGGCGAGGCGCCGCTCAAAACGCTTGGCGAGAACCTCGCCGAGATGACGTGCGCCGCCTCGGCGGTCGCCAAAACCGTTCTCGAGTCGCTTGATGTTCGATGGCAAGCCGGTCCGAATTAGCAATTTTAACAGGAGAAAGATC
>JAHWKS010000728.1 GCA_019347795.1 Planctomycetota bacterium
GGCTGCCCGCACGCCGGGCGTGTCGAAGGTGATGAAGAATATTCAGATCGAGCGGCCCGCGGCGCCGCAATCCGGGGCCGCATCGCGCGCGGCGGTCGAGCAGCCGTCGCGCGTGGCGAGCGGGTTTTCCGCCCCCGCGGAGGCGGCTTCCTCGCGCCGCTCGATTCAGCAGCCCGACTCGTTCGCCTCGCGACCGACGCCTCCCGCGGCGCCGGCCCAGATTGAGGCGGCGCCGACGTATCCGACGACCGAGCATGCGAACCTCGTCCTCAACCCGCACGTGGGCAGGATTCGCGTCTCGCCGCCGACGGCGATCACCGAGGCCGCCGAGGCGACTGCTCCGGAGCCGATACCGGCGCCCGCTCAGGCGAAGCTCGTCGCATCCGCTCAGGAGCCGACACCGGCGCCCGCTTCGCCGACGTTGATTGCTTCCCTTCGCACCGCGGCACAGCAAGCCGAGGAGTCGAGCGTCTTGAAGGCCTCCGGTTCGGAGCCGGAAAGCGAGACCGCCGCGGCCCCGCCAGGCCTGCAGCGGGCGGCTCAGCCGCAGTTGGTCCCGGTGAATCCCTACTATGCCAATCCCTACGCCGGCTACTACGCCGCGATGGCTCAAACGCCGCGAGCCTTCGCTCCCGCGCAGCAGGCCTCGGCCGAAATGGCCGGCGCGGTTGACGCCGCGAGCGGCGCGGCGGCCGGCGCCCACGGCGCCGCCGGATTCGCTCCGCCGATCCATCCGGTCGGCGCGTTCAGCGGGGCCGGCGTACGATACGATCACCCGCACCTGCCGCCGTACGCCTGGCCAAGCTATGCGGCGTACCCCAACTACGCGGCGGTGACGTATCCCAAGCAGTACTCTCCGACGGTGTGGCCCTATATCGGACCGTTCTACCCCTATCCGCAAGTTCCGCTGGGATGGCGGAAAGTGGTGCTGGAGTGGGACGACGGCTGGTGGCAATTGGACTTCAAAGACCAAAGCCGGCCTTGGACCCGATAGCTCGCGTCGAATGGCGAAACCTCCGTCGCACCTGGTTGCGGCGGAGGTTTTTTTGTAGCCGGAGAGCTGCCGTAGCTTGACTCTCCGAGTCGAGCACTGCCGCTGGCGCTCAAAGTGCTCGACTCGGAGAGTCAAGCTACGAAGTCACTCGCGGATGGTGAACTCAGTCACCTCCCACGAAACCTCCATCTCCGCGTCGCCGCCGGCGCCGACGCGCCCCTGGCCGACGCGGTGCGCCATCGATTCTTCGCGTCCCTGGCTCCAGGTGATGCGGCGATAGCGGCGGGGAAACCCGTATCGCGGATCGAACACGCCGTAGAGCCCCAGTCGCGGCGTGGTTTCATCGGCGCGGCCGCTCTCGACTTCCGCCACGTGCCGAAAGTCGGACGCCAGCGTGCCGAACATTCCCGGCACGCTCCACGTGCCCCAGGTCCGCTTCTGCGTCAAGGGGCGCCCGTTGCGGAACGCGGCCGCCGGCTCGCCGTCGCGCACTTCGACGCGATAGGTCGCCGGCTGACGGCCCCGCACTCGCACCTCGATGTCGTAATTGTCTACGGCATTGGCCTGCCATCGCTCTTGAGCCTTGCGGAAATCCTCTGCTGAAAGCGGCGGCAGCGGATCGCGGAACGAGAGCAGCCAGAACAGCAGGACGCCGGCCAGGCCGAACGCCGCTCCCAAGACGGCGGCTAAGATTCGATTCGACCGGCGCCCGTGGCGGACCGGCGCTTTCGCCTCAGAAGCGTCCATATCGCGGCTCGTCAGTTGTGCCGGATGTTGAGAATATCGCCGTCCTGGATGACGTAGTCGCGATGTTCCTGCCGCATCAGGTTCTTGGCTTTCACCTCGCGCTCGCTGCCGAGGCGCACCAGGTCTTCGCACTGCATGACCTCGGCGCGGATGAAGCCCTTGGCCAGGTCGGTGTGAATGCAGCCGGCGGCTTCGACCGCCGTGGCGCCCTGCGGGATGAGCCAGGTGCGAACTTCCTTCTCGCCCGCGGTGAAGAACAGCATCTGCCCGGAGGCGTGCATGACGGCCCGCACCAGCGTTCCGCGGTCGGCGGCCTGGACGCCCATCTCGGCGCAGAACTCGGCGCGTTCGGCTTGGTCCATCCGCGCCAGCTCGCGCTGGAGGGAGAGCGAGATGGCGGCCGCCCGCTCCGGCTCGGGCGCCTGGGCGATGAATCGCTGCGGGTCGGGATCGCCGTCGTCGGTGTTGAAGATCAGGAACCGCCGCTTGTTGCTGAAGAGCTGGAAGGAGCGGATCGCCCGGTGCTGTTCGGCGCTCAGCTCCGCGTCGCGAAGAGGCGAGCCTCCGTCGAGCGTCGTCAGAAGCGGCGCCAGCGCCGCCAGCTCGGCCTCCAACTCGGCGCGGTTGGGGCGGGGGCGTTTGACCTGGTCGCGGAGCTTTTCGATGCGATTGCTCACAATGTCGTGATCCGCCAGGAGGAAGTCATCCTCCAGGCTCGTCAGGTCGGCCCGCGGATCGGCGCCGCCGTACGCGGCCAGTACGATCACCAGGCAACCCGACTCGCGGATGAGCGCCAGCTTCTGCGCGCTGGCGTGATGATCGCGGCTCAATCCCGGCGTATCGACCAACTCCAGCGCGGCGTGGCTGACCTTTTTCGGACGATAAATCTCGCAAAGTTGCTCGACGCGGGGATCGGTGATCGCCGTCATAGCGCTTTGCGCGGTGTGGGCCTGCGCGGGGTCCGGGTCCACCCCGGTAAGCCATGCGAAGAGGGAGCTTTTGCCCGATCCCTGGTAGCCGATGATTCCGATCTTCATGAGTGCCGCCGGGCGAGGGTCCGCTCAAGTTGGTCCAGCGTGTTTTCTATCGCTTGGGCTTCCGCGGCGTCCAGGGGACGTTCGCCGAAGCGAACCCGGTAAAAGGCCTCGATCACGCGGTCCAGAAGCGGCGCGGCCTCATGCGACGTCCCCAGACGCCGGGCGACGTGGCGCGCGAACTCTTGCTGCGTTTGCCCGCTTTGCCGGCGAAAGCGGCGCCGGGCCAGCAGCCGCTCGAACCGGCGATAGAACGGCGCCCCGCGGCTGGGGCCGCGAGCGGAGCTCCGCGAGCGTGCGAGCCACGCCCGCATGCGCCGACCGTAGCCGCGCTGCAGCGCCAGCCGCCACGCAAGACGGACCAACAAGATGAGCGAAACGCCGAGCAACAGGACGACCAGCACGGTCCGCCAGGGGAAACGCGCATCCGGCGAATCGATGCCCCTCGAGCCGACAAGGTTTCGCGCGAAATACCGCCAGATCCGCTGGTCGGCAAGGTCCCGCACAAGCGCTCGCACCGGCGCCGTCATCGCCCGGGCGCGCTCGATCAGGGGAGCGTAAATGCCGCGCTTCTGCCTGCTGGAGTTGAGCCCCAGCACGTGGTCGTTCCAGATCGACTCCAGGTAGTTGCTCGCCTCGGCCAGGCGGCTGGGCGAGACGCCCGCGGCGTAGCGAAAGGCGGGGGGCGTCGGGTCAAGCCGCAGCCATGCGCCGGAGGCGGTAACTTGATCGCGAAGGGCTTCCGGATGCTCGTCTCGCTCCAGGTACGCTTCCACCCAGGCGTGGGCGTCGAGCTGGCGGACGTCGTAGAACTTGCCGAAGTGGTTGTACTGTCCGCCGTGATAGCCGACCACAACCCGCGAGGGAACGCCTTGGGCGCGCAGCAAGAGAGCCAGCGCGCTGACGACGGACTTGCAGCCGTTGCTCAAGGGACCGTTCCCCGCGC
>JAHWKS010000729.1 GCA_019347795.1 Planctomycetota bacterium
ATCGAGCAGGTCGCCGCCATCGTCGAGGTTCCGCACCTGGAGCGCGGCGCCCGCACCCTCACGCTTCCCGAGAGCGAGGTTCTCCGCCGCGAGGTCTACATCAAAGAGATGAAGGGCCAGACGATGGTGCAAAAGTTCCTCCTCTGGAAGACGAACAAAGAAACCGAGAGCGACGCCTTCCCGGCCTACGTCGTCCACTACACCGACTACAGCCCCGGCCGCAAGGCGCCGCTGGCTCGCGAGATTCGCATCAGCGATTCGCTCAACCAGGCGACGTCGCTCTTGGAGGAGATGAAAGAAGCGAACATCAAGCGTGGTTGGACGCCGCATGAAGCAGCCGCCGTCGTCCCCGCCGCCGAAAAGCCCGCCGCGCCGGAACCGGAAAAGAAGCCGGCCCCGAAAAAGAAAGCCGCCGCCAAGAAAAAGGCGGCGGCCAAAAAGAAGCCCGCCGCCAAGAAGACCGCCATGGCCGAAAGCCAGCGCAAGAAAACCACCCGCAAGAAAAAAGGCGGCGACGAGAAACGGGCGTGATGCTCAGCTTTCGAAACGGAGTCACGGCCTTGCGTCCCGCGAACTCGCCGACGATCGCACCGCATCCGGGAAGCGAAATCACCGCTCGCCCTAAGGCTTCAACCTCGGGAATTTCTTCGATCGGGTTTAGCGGGTGGCTCGGGAGCGATCGATTCAACTTTGCGTGCTGCAGCGGTCTCACGGCCGGCCTTCCTTTGCCATCCGCCCACGTTGGCGGCATTGATTGGCGGTTCACAGATTTTCGTCGCTGCGCGGCGCCGCGTCCTACACTTGAGAGGGAAGTCATCCCCATAGATGTACTGCGGTAGTCACTGGCGATTCCAAGAGGGCGTGCCATGGCGCAGAACGGCGCGAATGTTGACGTCTCGAACCTGGTGCGAGTACCCGCCTCGACGATTGAATTCCTGGAGGCGCTCAACTTCGATGTTTATGTTCTCGGCCCGCACGGGCGGCTGACGCTCTTTTGCAGCCAGGACCACATTCCCTCCCCGCAGGAGTGGAGCGTTCTGCGGCAACAAGCCGGGCGGCTCTACATCAAGACCGGGGATCGCGACCGCTGGCGGACTCAGGTGGCGGAGAATCTCGAGCGGCTTATGGAAGCCGACGCCGTTCCGCCGCTGCGGCAATTCGAGTTGCTCCAGGCGGTGCTGGACGACTCGCTCCGGCAGACGCTCACCTCGGCCGATCTCACGCGGACGATTCAGCAATCGCAGCAGTTCGGGCATCATCTGGTGTCGGTGCTGACCCGCGAAGTGGCCGTGGGGGATCTGTTCAGCATTCTGCGGCACGATTTCGATACGTTCTCGCACGTGGTGAACGTTTCGAGCTATTGCGTGCTGCTGGCAGTGGAGTTGGGATACAGCGATGCGGCGGAGCTGGAGCAGATCGTCGTCGGCGGGTTGCTGCACGATATCGGGAAGCGGTACATTCCCAATCGCATCCTGGCCAAGGCCGGTCCGCTCACGGCGGCCGAGCGGGACGTGATCTGCTCGCATCCGCGGTTGGGTTTCGTCGATCTGTGCAACCGCAAAGAGTTGAATGAGGGGCAACTGATGATGGCCTACCAGCATCACGAGCGCGTGGACGGCGGCGGTTACCCCGTCGGCGTGCTGGGGCGGGAGATGCATCCCTGGGCCCGCCTCTGCGCCGTGTGCGACGTGTTCGAGGCGATCACCGGGGAACGTCCCTATCGGAAGCCGATGACCCTGCCGGCCGCGCTGAATCTCTTGAGCGAGCAGGGCGGGAAACACTTCGACCGGGAGATGGTGCAATGCTGGATGTCGGCCGTGAAGCGGACACATTCGACGCCTGTTGGGGTCGTATAGAGAAACGAGTCGCTTTGACCAGCGAGCTGCGGGCGTCGCACGCCAACTCGGGCTCGCTCCCGGTGGCGCCGCATGAACGGCGGCAGCACCCGCGCTTCTATTTCTGGCGGCGGGCGATCCTGGAGCAGGGGGGCCGGCAATTCGCCGGCTTCACGCGCGACTTGTCGAAGGCGGGCATTCGGCTCCTCAGCCCGGTGCAACTCTTTCCCTGTGACGAAACGCACGTGATTCTCGAATCGGGCCAGACGTTTCGCGTCTCCATCCGCCGCTGTCTGCGACTGGCCGACGACTGCTACGAGTGCGGCGCCGAATTTTTCGCCTCGCAGCCTTCGTGGCCATAGTTCGGCTAAAAGCTGAAGTAAAGCGAGTAGCCGCGCATCGGCGATGAGTACGAGCTGTAGGGATGTCCCCACGACGAATACCCGCCGTAGGAGTAGCCGCGGTAATGCGACGGGCTCCGATAGTACGACGGGCTGCGATAGTAGTTGTAGGGATTGCCGTAATAGCGAGGATAGTGCGTGTACGGCGAGCGGTAATGCGTGTACGGCGAGCGATTGTAATACCACGAATGGGGCACGGCCCGCTCGCGGCTGTGGTCATGGCCGTGGGCATGATGGTGGTGATCGTGCGGATGGAGCCGTGAATCGTAGATGTGGCCCGGCCGTTCATCGGCGTAAAGGGCGCCGGCGAAGAGGAAGCCGGCCAGGCTCAGAGTAAGGAGCAGGGAATTCCTCGGATGGCTCCTGGCAGAATGTTTTCGAGGCGCGCAATCGGCGGTTGAAGTCTCACCTTCCTAACCGCAAACCATGTGCCCGTTCCGCCAGGCAAAGAAGGCGAACCCGCGGCGCCCTTTGGGGCAGGCGGTTTCTACGGGACTCCCGGCATCACGTGCAGCTCGTCTTCACTGAGGCGGAAGGCGAGGCCGGCGGGGGTGAGCACCGCGCGGAACAACTCGTCGCGGGAAACGTCGGTGACGTTGAAGGAGATCAGGGTCGGCAGGCTCGCTTCGGCCGCCGGGTCGATCGTCACCTCCAGCATCATCTGTTGTGCGAGGGCTTTGATCACGCCCCCCACCGGCTCGTTCTCCACGCGCAGGCTATAGACCGTGCGGCCGGTGCGGCGCGACGAGGCGGTGGTGCGGGAGACGCGGCCCCCCTGCATCAGCGTCTCCACGTCCTGATGCGTCTCCCACGGGCCGACCACGCGGATGGCCTCCCCCTCGACCGTCACCTCCGCCTCGGGAAGCAGGCGGCCTAGAATCTCCGCGTTCTCTCGAGCCCGGCCCTTGCCGGGATACGTTTGCGCGATGACGGCCGTCTCCGGCATCGGCGTCAGTTGGAACTGGCTGCCGTCGGGCGACAACCGGTACGTCATGTTGAACCCCGCCAGCACGAGCGTCAGCCGGTCGGCGAGCCGGAGCGGCGGGAGCCGAACTTCGGGCCACAAGTCGTGCGGGACCACGTCCGGGTTGACGATCTCGAAGCCTCCCTCGGCGGTCAACTGCTCGATCAGTTGCCGCGGGACGGTCAATCGCGGCCATTCCCAAGCCCGTACTCGAGCCCAACGCAGCGCAGCGTCATGAGGAAGACGCTCGGCTTCCCGGCGTCGGATCGCAGCGACCGTCGAAAGCTTCGCGGTCGTTTCCGGCGGACCGACGTACGCCACCGAATCGACCCAGCAAACGCCCAACTCAAGTCGAGCGGCGAACTCGCGCACGAGCCGCTCCAGCGAACCGGCCCGCAGTGCAAATTCGACGGTCTGATCGGGATCAATGCGCCGGTCCAGCATGACCGGAACGTTCTGCTCCCGCCCGAGATCCTCCAAAGCGTTGCGAAGCGGCGTGCCGGCCCATGTCACCCCCGCC
>JAHWKS010000730.1 GCA_019347795.1 Planctomycetota bacterium
AAGGCCTCACCCATGGCACGATCCGGTTGACCTCGCCCGCACCGGCCATGATAAACTGCGCGGAGAGTTTCGTCTTGGGGCGAGCGCGTGGATGAATCAGCCGCGACGCGCTAGCGTCCGGTTATTGGAATCAAGGCGGCCTGGCTTCCTGGTATCGGAACCGGGAGCTAGCGCTCCGCGCCTAATAGGCGCCATTGCGTACGAGCGATTCTTTCGTCATGCCGGTGATTCGTTGTCCCATTTGCCGCCGCGCGTTCGACGCGGAGTCGTCCCCCGCGATGCCGTTTTGCAGCGATCGTTGCCGGCAGATCGACCTCGGCCGCTGGCTCGATGAAGGGTACAGCGTCCCGGTCGAGCGTGAAGAGCCCGAACAGGCGGACGACTGGCCGATATCCGAGGAAGACGAAGAATCATGAACGCATTGCCGCTTGGCGATCGTGTGGCCTGGGTGACCGGCTCCTCTCGCGGTTTGGGGCGCGTGATGGCCGAGGAGCTGTGCCGTCAAGGCGCCCGCGTCGCCGTGCATGGGACGCGCGCCGACAGTCCCAAGACTTTCGGCGAAGGAGAGTCGATGCAGCAAGTGGCCGACGACGTGGCCAAGACCGGCGCCGCGGAGACGATGGCGGTGTGGGGCGACCTGACTCGCGAGGACGAAGCGGCTCGCTGCGCCCGCAAAGTGCGCGAGCGGTGGGGCCGCATCGACGTTCTCGTGTGCTGCGCGGGAGGCGACATCGGCGCCGCGGGAACGGCGGTCGGTCGCGGCGGCCGGCCCGAGAACGACGACTGCCTGAGCATCTCGCTCGACGACTTGCGGAGCGTCCTGGACCGCAATCTCTTGAGCGCCATCCTCTGTTGCCGCGAAGTCGCCCCCGAGATGATCGCCCGCAAGAGCGGCCGGATCATCACTATCGGCAGCATCGCGGGCACATTCGGCCGGCCCAGCGGCTCGATGTACGCGGTGGCCAAGGCGGCGGTGCACGAGTACACCCGCTGCCTGGCGGAGCAGCTTCGCGACCACAACATCCAGGTGAACTGCGTGGCGCCGGGCGGGACGGTCACCGAGCGGTTCCTGCGGATTCACGACATCGATGAAAAGCGCCTGGCGACCGAGGGCACGCTCCGCTCCGCCGTTACGGCCGGCCTCACGAAGTGGCGTCGGTCGTCGCCTTTCTCTGCACCGACGCCGCCGCGTTCGTCAACGGCCAGGTCATCCGCGTCGACGGCGGAGAACAAACATTCGCCTGTTGAATTCTTTGAGCGACATCAGCGGCCTTCCGCGGATTTGTCAAAAATACTTCTCGACGATCCACTTCGGCTGATGCCGGTCGGGCTGGCGGGGATGATTCGTCAAATCGATTTCGGCCGGCTGCGGATCATCCGACACCAGCGGGTGCGGATCGTCTACCTGTTGATGCCAGCGGGTCATCAGCTCTGTCATCCGTTGCACCGTTTCCACGTGTTCCCGCTCGTCAGCCAGATTGCGCAGCTCGTGCGGGTCGCTGGCCAGGTCGAACAACTGCAGGCGGTTGATATGCGGATAGCGGATAAACTTCCAGCGGTCATCCCTTACGGCGCGGATCGTCTGACCCATGGCGGTGTAGATGGAATCGCGCGGCGTGAATGTTTCGTCGCCTCGCCAGATCGGCGCGAGGGTCTTGCCTTCGATGCCCCCCGGCGCCAGGACGCGGGCCACGTCGAGAACGGTGGGCATGGTGTCGAGCAGATAGACCAGCGCGTCCGACTCCCCCTCCGGGATTCCGGCGCCGGCGAAGACGAGGGGCGACTTCATGCTGTGCTCGTAGAGGTTCTGCTTTCCCAAGAGGCCGTGGCTTCCCATCGCCAGCCCGTGATCGGCGGTGTAGACGATCAGCGTGTTCTCGGCCTCGCCCGAGCGGGACAGCGCCGCCAGCACGCGGCCGATCTCGTGATCCAGGTGCGCGATCAGCCCGTAATACTCGGCCAATTGCTCGCGAACGACCCGTTCCGTCCGCGGCCAGGGGGCGAGCATCTCGTCGCGACCGGTCATCCAGCCGTTGTTGAAGGGATGCTGCGGCAGAAAGTTTTCCGGCAGCGGAACGTCCTGCGGATCATAGCGAGTGAGGTAGCCGCTGGGCGCCTGCCGCGGATCGTGCGGCGCGGTGAAGGCGACGTAGCAGTAGAACGGCGCCTCACTTTCATAGTCGTCGAGGAACTCGATCGCCGCGTCGGCGAAGAGCGTGCTGGAGAACTCATCGCCGATCCTGCGGTTCACAAGCTCTCCGCCCTGGCCGACATCCGCCAGCGGAACCTGCGTGTGGACGGACATGCCGCCGAAGAACACCGCCTTGCCGTGCTCAAAGCCGCGGAGGAAGGATTCGGCGCCGTTGTGCCACTTCCCCGTGCCGAACGTGACATAGCCCGCGTTCCGCAGAACTTCCGGAAGCAGCCTGGCGCCCGAAAGGTCGTTCTCGACGTGAAACAGCGTGCGGCCGCTGTTGATCATGGCCCGGCTGGGAACGCAAACCGCCCCGCCCATCGAGCCCATGCAATAGGCGTTGGTGAAGCGAAAGCCGCTCCGCGCCAGCCGGTCAAGGTGGGGCGTCTCGATGACGGGATTCCCCAGCGCGGCGACCGTATCCGCCCGCTGATCGTCCGTCAGCAGGAACAACACGTTGGGCCGCTCCGCCGCCGGCGACGAGCTGGTGAGACAGGCGACGAACAACGCACAAGCAAGAGCTCGCATGACAGGCTCGCGAAAGGAGAATAACGATCCGCCGGTCCCTGCATGATAGTTGCTCCAATATCGGGGTTGAACCGCCAGGCGCGCCGGATCTTGCGGTTCCTGCGTTCTACGTGCCCCGGAAGCAACGGGCCACACCGCGAACGACCGGCTGGACCGATGAAAAACGCCCCCGCTATACTGCGCGGTAAGACAACGGGAGCCGTCTTGAGGTAAGCCGGCCGGCATCTCCGGTTACGACGATCAGGGCGTGCTCGAAAGCCTCAAGTTGGCGACCCTCTTCCAAGCGATGGATCACGTCGAGCAATTCGTGGACCGCGACATGCTGATCGGCTGGGTTGACGACGCCCGCGGGAGGACGGTCAATCTCGTCTCTGACTTGTTCGATGAGCAGCTTGTGGGGCCGCGGCTGGAGACTGTCAATCCGCTGCTTTGGGAGATGGGGCATGTCGCCTGGTTTCAGGAGAAGTGGGTGCTGCGCCACGTGCTCGGCCGCGATCCGATTCGCCCGGACGTGGATGCCCTCTACGATTCGGCCGCGGTGGCTCACGACACGCGCTGGGGCTTACCCCTGCCGCCGCGCGACCAGACCCTGGCGTATGTGTTGGAGGTGCGGGATCGCGTCATCGAGGCGCTGGAGCAGTCGCCCCTGACAAGCCCTCTCGCCTATCACGTGCAGTATTCGGTCTTTCACGAGGACATGCACGCCGAGGCGTTCGCCTGCACGCGCCAAACGTTGGGCTACCCCCCGCCGAAGTTTCCCGGCGCCGGCTTGGAGGGAGCGTCGTCCGCGGAATGCGTTTCCGCCGTGCAGGTCGATCTGGGCGATGTCGAAGTTCCCGGTGGAGAGTTCCTGCTCGGCGCCATCGACGACGGCGCCTTCGTGTTTGACAACGAGAAGTGGGCGCATCCCGTAAAAGTCCCTCCCTTTAGGATTGCCCGCGCACCGGTGACCCAGGCTGACTTTGCGGCCT
>JAHWKS010000731.1 GCA_019347795.1 Planctomycetota bacterium
TTTACCGAGCGGACGGAACTCAGCGACGCGCATCTGCTGCACGCGATCCAGCAGCGTCAATGCCCACTCGCGATCAAACACGGCTTCGGGAGTTCTCTCGGAAGCCGCGCCTCGCTCGGCTGCGTGGAACTCGAGAGGGATCTGCCGTCGGTCGCCGCCGCGTTTCGCGGCCCGGCTTCGATCGCGCTCGTTCGTCAGGTAGTGGCGAATCGCCGCCAGAAGAAAAGAGCGAAAGCGTCCCCGCTCGGGCGAGACGGCCGCCAAGTCCCCCTTCTCCAGCAGGCGGGCGAAGAAACCTTGCACCACGTCCTCCGCGTCCTCGGCGGGGCAGCCCGCGCGCCGCAGATACGCATGCAGCGGCCGCCAGTAGCTGCGGCAAAGCTCGCCGAGCGCGGCCTTCGCCTCCGGCGTCTGCCGCCGCCCCGCCGCCAGCACCATGCTCCACTGCGTCGTAGCGAAGCTCGCCGCGCCCACCGCCGATGGCTGCAATTTTTCACGACTCGTGATCTTCTCGTACATTGCGATGCCTCGCGTCACATATTCGTCACATCATCCTCTGCGGCGCCGCCGAAGACGGCGTTCATGGCGGCGAGGATCTGCGGGGCGTGCTGCCCGCCCTCGGCGTAGACGCGGCAGATGTGGGGCTTACGGGGAGACGCTGATAGAGCGCGTGTCGTGCTGCAAATTCCGCATGAGGCGATTATCCCCCTCGCGGCCGCCGGCGGCAATGCGGCCGGAAACGGAGGTTTGCACAGAAGGCGGACGTGGTATGATATCGCCGGCTCCGGCGATGGTTCGTCGCCGGCGATTTTGTCATCCGCTGACGTTGAGCCGCCATGACCGTTTGCCCCTATTGCAGCGCCGAGAACATCGAGGGCGCCGACCTGTGCGAGGAATGCCGGCAGCCGCTGGCCGACCTGCACCTTGCCGCGCCCGCCACCGAGATCGAGCAGAACCTGCTCAAGGACCACGTTCAACTGCTGCTCAAGAGTGACAAGCTGCCGATCTCCGTGCATCCCGATAAGCCCGTCGGCGAGGTGCTGACGCTGCTGGTCGAGAAGGAGATCGGCTGCGTGCTGGTGGTGAACGAGGGGAAGCTGGCCGGCGTCTTCAGCGAGCGGGACGCCCTGCTGAAGCTCAACGTCGAGGCGCCGGAGCTGGCCGATCGGCCGGTGTCCGATTTCATGACGCCCCACCCGCAGGCGCTCCAGCCGAACGTAAAGATCGCGTTCGCGGTCCAGTCGATGGACCTGGGGGGCTACCGCCACATCCCCATTGTGGACGAAGAAGGCAGCGCCACCAGCATCATCTCCGTGCGCGACATCCTCAAATACCTCGCCCGCCAGATCGCGGCCGCGAAGGCGTGATCGCCGACGCCCGCTGGCCGTTTCAACGTTGCTCGGACGGGCGGGCCGGTAGCCTTCCCTCGGCAATGTAAAATTCGAAGCCCAACGGTAGCAGTTTTTCGCCGGTTACAGGTAGAGCAGTCGAGCGTATTTATTTTTATCGGCGGAGTTGGAAGCACAGGAAATCGACTGGCTACCCAATTACCCCCCGCTTTTGTAGCAGGTCCATCAAGGCGTCTACACACTTCTCGACCGGCCATTCGTGGGTGGGGAGGTTTAGATCGGGTTGTTGGGGGGCGTCATAGGGCGCCGTGACGCCGGGGAAATGCTTTAGTTGGCCGGCGTCGGCTTGGGGGTAGTGGCCGTCGGGGTCGCGTTGCCGGCAGACTTCCACGGGGGCGGAGAGATGGACGAGGAGGAAGCGATCCTCGCCGATCACCTCGCCGGCGCGTCGACGGACTGACTCTTCGGGGGCGACGAAGGCGGCCAGGCAGATCAGGCCGGCGTCGTTCATCAGCTTCGCCGCTTCGGCGCTGCGGCGGAGGTTCTCGCTTCGCTCTTCGGCGGTGAAGCCGAGATCCTTGCTGATCCCCAGACGCATGTTCTGGCCGTCGAGAACCGTCGCCGCCCGGCCCTCGTCGAAGAGGCGACGCTCCAAGGCGTAGGCGATCGTCGTCTTCCCCGCGCCGGTAAGGCCGGTTAACAGCACGGTCGCGGGCTTCTGGCCGAAGCGGGCCTGCCGCTCCCGGGCGGTGACCTGGCTGATCTCCTTGTGCAGCTCCGTTGCCGGCTGATCGTCCCAGTGATCCCCCGCGGCGCCGCCGCTGCGCTCGGTGATCATTCCCGCGGCCACCGTGGCGTTGGAGAGCCGGTCGATGATGATGAACGCCCCCGTCCCCGGATTGCGCCGGTAGGGATCGAAGGCGATCGACTCGTTGAGCAGAAGCTCGCAGCGGCCGATCTCGTTCAGTCGCAGCGTCGGTGCATCCTGCCGGTGGAGCGTGTTGACGTCGATGCGGTACCGCAGCGTCTGCACGGCGCCGGTGACCGTCTTCGTGGCGTGCTTGATGAGGTACTCCTTGCCGGGGACCATCGGCTGCTCGGCCATCCAGACCACCATCGCCTCGAACTTGCGGTCGAACTGCGGCTGATTGCCCGGCCGGCAGATCACGTCGCCGCGGCTGATGTCGATTTCATGCTCCAGCGTGATCGTGACCGCCTGCGGGGCAAACGCCTCCGGCAGATCGCCGTCGAAGGCGACGATCTTCTTCACCCGGCTTGTCTTGCGGGAGGGGAAGGCCATCACCTCATCCCCTTCGCGGATGATGCCCGAGGCGATCGTTCCGCAGAAGCCGCGGAAGTCCAGGTGCGGCCGGTTCACGTACTGCACCGGGAAGCGGAAGTCGTTCAGGTTGCGGTCCGAGGCGATATGGACGTTTTCCAAGAGGTACATCAGCGACTCCCCCTGGTACCACGGCGTCTTATCGCTCTTCTCCACCACGTTCTCCCCCTTGAGGGCCGAGATGGGGATGAAGTGCAAGTCGGCGATGTCCAGCCGAGCCACAAAGTCGGTATAGTCCTGCTTGACCTTCTCGAACACCTCCTCGCGGTAGTCCATCAAGTCCATCTTGTTGACCGCCACCACCACGTGCCGGATTCCCAGCAGCGAGACGATGAAGCTGTGCCGCTTGGTCTGCTCCACCACGCCGTTGCGGGCGTCCACCAGGATGATGGCCAGATCGCACGTGGAGGCGCCGGTGGCCATGTTCCGCGTGTACTGCTCATGCCCGGGGCAGTCGGCGATGATGAACTTCCGCTTGGCGGTCGAGAAGTAGCGGTAGGCGACGTCGATCGTGATCCCCTGCTCCCGCTCCGCCTTCAGCCCGTCGGTGTAGAGGGCCGGATCGAACTCGCCGCCGGTCGTGCCATGCGTGACCGAGTCCTTCATGAGCGACTCGAGCGTATCGATGGCGATCATCTTCGTATCGAAAAACAACCGCCCGATGAGCGTACTCTTGCCGTCATCGACGCTCCCGCAGGTAAGGAAGCGAAGCAGCTCCTTACGCTCGTGCTGCGCGAGGTACTCGTCGATGTCGGTGGCGATGAGGTCGGAAAGATGCGTCATGGAAATGCGGAATGCGGAATGCGGAATAGCCGGAGGCTAACAGCCTCCGGAGGATCGACGTACTAACCAGAACCGATGTGCGGTCGCAGCGGTCCAGCGCGAAACCGCAAGCGTGAAATCGGCCGCCGCGGTTGCGAAGCACGGATGCGTTCATTCCGCATTCCGGACTCCACATTCCGCATTAGAAATATCCTTCCTTCTTCTTCTCCTCCAT
>JAHWKS010000732.1 GCA_019347795.1 Planctomycetota bacterium
GGTATCTTCCCGGACGAAGCACCTCGGGCACGATCCCCTTCTGCTCCGGCTTCCAGGCGATCACCTCGCCATAGGGCGGGTCCTCGCCATGAAGCCGCGTGCGGATGCCGAGCTTTCCCTCGGGGATTTCAATTTGCGGGACGATGATCCACTTCCAGCTCCAAGGGTTGCGGTAATAGCGTCCTTCGCCGAGCACCTCGCGCTGCAGGCCCTTGTATTCAACCGAGGGCGCCAATTCTTCATTCAGCGGCAGGTCTTGGCCGGTCTTCTTGATCAGCACGGCCATGTGCCGGGTGGGAACTTCGATGCGGCAGATGTAGAACTGAAAGAACAGTCCTCCCAGCACCACCACCGCCACAAGCACCGCGGCGGCGCCGAACAGGCTGCCGGCGAAGTGATGGGAACGAAAACGGGGCATGGACAAGCTCCTGGAAAGACAAAGGAACAAGAGGAACCGGCGAACGCCGCCGATCAGAAAAGTATGGGCCGTTTACTCGTGTATTCGCGCCGAGGGCCGAAATCTTCGCGGAAACCGGCCCCGCCCCGCGGCGAATTCGTGCGGAATTCACAAGACGAGATCATTGTAGGGGTTGCGCTCTCGGCGTCGCAATGAGGAGAACCGGGATCATCGCCAGCGAGCGCAAATCTGCGCTAACCCGTGTGCTGCTCCTGGCGGTCTTTCTGGCGCCGCTGACGTGGATTTTCGGCGAGGCGATCTTTGCCTCGCGGTCATTCGTCTTTCGCGACGCGGGGCATTATTACTACCCGCTGTTTCGCTGGACGGCCCAGGAGTGGTCGCAAGGCCGGGCGCCGCTATGGAACCCGCTGGAGAACGCCGGCTCGCCCGCGGCGGCCGATCCGACAACCAGCGTCTTCTATCCGGGGAAGCTCATCTTCGCCCTGCCGCTGGAATATGCGACGCGATTCAAGCTCTACGTGCTGGGGCATCTGCTAATGGCGGGGGCGGCCGCCTGGTTCACGGCCCGCCGCTGGAACGCCAGCGAGCCGGCGGCGGCCGCCGCGGGCGTCAGTTACGCCTTCAGCGGGAGCATCGCGTTCCAATACTGCAACGTGGTGTACCTGGTGGGCGCCGCCTGGCTGCCGCTGGCGATGTACGCCGCCGACGGGCTGCTGCGTCATCGGCGCTGGACTTGGGCGTGCGGCTTGGGCGCCGTGCTGGCGATGATGGTCTTGGGCGGCGATCCGCAGACGGCGTATCATGCAGGGTTGATCACGGTGCTGGGGTTGGCGCTGCGGGGACTTCGCGGTCCGCGGCCGCGTCATCGGCTGATGTTGCTCGGCGGAGCGGCGCTGGTCGCGGCGCTCTTGGCCGCGATTCAGATTCTCCCCGCGATGCGGTGGACGCAGCGGAGCGCACGGGCGCTGTATTCCGCGCCTCGCACGCTGTACGAAGTTCCTGCATGGTCGCGCATCGAAGCCGCCGAGGAGACGAGCGTCGCCGCCGCTCTGCTCGGCCCGCCGGATGAAAACTCGCACCACGGGCAGCTCTACCAGTTCAGCGTGGGACCATGGCGGTGGGCGGAGTTCGTTTGGCCCAACTTTGCAGGCCGGATGTATCCGATCCATCGCCGGTGGCTTTCGGGGCTTCCGGCGGAAGGGCGGGTCTGGACGCCGTCGCTTTACTTCGGACTGGCGCCGCTGGCGGCGGCGCTGGCGGCGATGCGGCTGCGGCGCGGATCGTTTCGCACCCGCTGGCTCACATGGACGGCGGCGCTCTCGATCGTCGCCGCGCTCGGCTGGTATGGCGCGGGATGGTTGTCGCATGAGGTCCGCTTCGCAACGTCGGGCATGGGGCCGGATGAGTCCTCGATCGGCGCTCCCACCGGCGGATTGTACTGGCTGCTGGTGCAAACATTGCCGGGATACATCTACTTTCGCTATCCCGCCAAGTGGCTCACGGTCGCCTCGTTCGCCCTCAGCCTGTTGGCGGCCCGCGGCTGGGACGCGGCGTTCACCGGGCGATCGCGGAAAGCGCGGTCGTGCATGATCGGAGTCGGCGCACTGAGCGTTCTTGGATTGGCGATCTGGCCGGCGATCCGGCCGCTGTGGAGCGATTGGCTGCAGCGCGTTCCGCCGGATGAGTTCCTGGGGCCGCTCGACATCGACGGCGCCGCCGCCGATCTGCAGTTTGCGCTGGTGCAGGCGGCGATCGTGGCGGGCCTGCTGCTAATCATCATTCGATCGGCCCGCACGCGCTGGTCGGGCTTGGCGCCGGTTCTGGCCGTCGTTGTGACGTCGCTCGACTTGAGCGTCGCGCAGGGATGGATCGCTCCCACGGCGCCGGAGGAAATCTGGACGGGCACGCCGGCCGCGGCGGCGGTAATCGCCGCCGATGCGGAGTCGCGCGGCGCGGCGCGGGCCTTGCGCGCCTTTCGGGCTTCGCAGTCGCGCTGGCTCCCGGTGCGTTGGAAGTTGAGCGGCGCCGAGGACCGCCACGTGGAAGGACTGCGGTGGGATCACGCATCGCTTTATCCCAAGCATCACCTGGCGCCGGAGCTGCCGCTGGTCGAAACGCACGGCGCCTTGGCCGCGGCCGACTACCGCGCGTTCCTGGCCATCGCCCGCCGCCGCGGCTTCGTGCGGCCGGATGGCGTTGCCGAGCCGGCGCCGGAGGCGCTGCGGCTGCTGGGGGCCGAATACCTGGTTCTCCCCCGCGATGCGAACTATACATCCGGAACGGTCATCGCGACGGGCTTGGTCGAGGGCGATTTGGCCAACATCGCCGTCTGGCGAGACTCGGCGGCGCTGCCGCGGGCGCGGATCGTGCATGACGTGACCCGGCTGCCGCCGCTTGCGGAGCATTCGCCCAAGGCGCTGGTGCGGCGGACCCGCGAGGTGCTGCTCCCGCACGGCCGCTGGCGCGACTTCGCCCACGAGGCCGTGGTGGAGACGGATGAACGGCTTGTGGCGCCAAACGCGTCAGATGACCCGGCGCCGGCGACAGCCCGCATCGTGCGGGATGAGCCGCAGTGCGTCGAGATCGAGTACCAGACGGACAAGCCGGGGCTGCTCGTGCTCAGCGACCTCTATGATGCGGACTGGCGGGCCTTCGCGGTCGCCGAGAAAAATCCGGCGGGGCAAGTTCTGCCGGTTCTGTGAACAAATCGTGTATTCCGCGGAGTCCGCCTTTCCCCCGGTCGAGGGCGAGTCGTGTTCGTCTATCGGCCGATAAGTTTTTACGCCGGCGCCGCCGTGAGCGCCGCCGCCTGGCTCGCATTCGCCGCGATCGTAATTCGCCGGCGGCTTGCGGCCCGGCAATCCGCTATCGGTGGATAGCGCCGGCGCGCCGGTTGCACGACGCCGACCCGGCCGCGGTCCTGCTCCGCTCCCCCGCACACCTCAGTCTGATGACTTCCCCGGACACGTTCTCGATCCCGCAAGCTCGCCGGCTGCTGAACGACCTGTTCCAACATCGGCTGGGCGTTTACTGGACCGACTTCCTCGTGTCGCTGACGATCGGGTACGCCTGCGCCGGAGTCTATCTTTCGGCGCCGCTCGGCTCGCCGCAGCAGGTAGTTTGTTTTCTGGTCGCCGGCTTCGCACTGTTCCGCGTGGGGTCGTTCATCCACGAGATCGTCCACTTCGGCCGGGGGCAGATGACGGCCTTTCACGCGGCGTGGGACATCCTTGCCGGCGTGCCGATGCTGATG
>JAHWKS010000733.1 GCA_019347795.1 Planctomycetota bacterium
AGGCGTCGATCGCCGCGGTGAAGCGCGCCGCCGCCGCGCCGCTCACGCGTCGCCGGCCGGCGCGCACGACGACCTGCGCCGGAATGTCCCGCCAGTAGACGATGGTGCGCTCAGCCATGCCGTAGCCCCCTAAAACTGAAGGGGAAAATGGGGTTCGCCGGGCACCACCGGTAAGATGTTTGCGACAGCGCAGGCCAACCTTTGCGACGCCGATGCGACATCCGGGCCGCTTCTGCATGTTCCTGAACGACTGCGGGATCGGGAAGGAGCGAGCTTGCCATCGCGTCGCGGAGCGCATTGACGGGGGACGCAGCCGGGTCATCGCTCGCTGCCGTGAGTCGCTCGAACAGCGGAAAATGCCAGGTCCCCCAGGAGAGCGTCGCCGGCGTCCGGTCAGAATCGCGATTCGGCCGCCAGCCGTTCGGCGTCAGATCATGATGACATGCAACACAGTCGTATTCGGCGAACTCGGGCCAGGCGGCGTCGCCCACGCCCGCCCTCGCAGCCCTTGCTTCCAGCAGTCGCAGCGACGCTTCCGCGGAGGCGGCCTGTCCCGCCAACCACGTTTGCAGCTCGAAGTTCTCATGCACGATCCGCTCACGGTTTTCGTCCCAGTGTTTCGGGAGCCGGTCGAGGAAGGCTGCAAACTCGAACCTCAAGGGCGGATGCCCCGCGGCCAGCATGTCGTGATTCACTTCGCGCCCCGGACCGCCGACATGGCAGTCGGCGCAGAGCGCAGCCCGCACCGGCAGCTCGTGCGTGCGCGTCATCCCCAGTTCCGCCAGCGAGTCGCGATCCCAGCCGGCGGTGTAATGCCGGGAAATCCAGGCATCGGCCGGGCCGTGGCAATGCTCGCAACCGACGCCGTCCCCGACGAAATAGCTCTGCCGCCGCTGGATCGGAGGCGGCGTGGGATCGTGGCACGCGACGCAGTTGGCGTAGCCGCGCCGGTCGTGCATCCGGCCGCCGACGAGGATTCGCAGCCGCTCCATCATCGCCAGCCCCTCCGGCGATTCGAGCGACCGATGGGACTGCGAATGCGGATCGTCCTCGACCCACGTCAGGAATGATCGCCGCCACGCCTCGCTCGGCAACCGCGAAGCGTCGGGATCGCCATGACACGCCGCCGCTGCGCAGGAACGGGCGCCGCGGAAGAGAAAAGTTGCAGAACTGGCCTGGGCCCGCGCGCCGGTTTCCAGCGACGTCCCGCTCGCGAAGCGGCGCGACGAGTCGGGCGACTCCGCAGACGCGAACCACGTCGCCGACGCCAGCACCGTGACGGCGGCCGCAAGTCCCACAAGCCGCCGCATCGCCTTGCCTCCCGCGCGCGTGCAGGGCGGGTGACCCTTCCCGCGCGTAAAAGAAGGGGATCAAACGCAAACACACTCTTCGCTAAGTTAGCTCGCGGCGGGGCAAAAGCAAACCGAGCGATCTGCTAGATCGGGGCGCCGTTCGCCGTATCCAAGGCGGACAAAGAGCGAAGCGCCCGCTCTCGAACAACTTTACGTCGTAAGCCCCTGGTGGAATCTCCGCAAGTCGCTGGTTACGATCAGGGCGATCCTTCCCTTCGACTTCGCCGGAGGACTCCTCATGCGCATCGCCCTCTTGCTCCTGCCCCTTGCCATTTCCGCGCCCTGTCTCGCGCAAGATGCGCCGCCGGGATCAATCGACTGTGATTTGCTGCTCCAGGGCGGTCTCATCCTCGATGGAGCCGGCGCCGAAGGCGTCATCGGCGACGTGGCGATCCGCGGTGAGAAGATCGCGGCCGTCGGCAAGTTCCAGACGCAGCGCGCGGGGCGGGTAATCGATTGCCGCGGGCTCGTGATCGCGCCGGGGTTCATTGACCTGCACAGCCATAGCGATCGCTCGATCGCCGAGCCGCCCACGCGGGCGAACGTCAACTACGTCACCCAGGGCTGCACGACGGTCGTCACGGGAAACTGCGGCGGCGGGCCGGTGGACGTGGCTGACTACTTCCGCCGCATCGACTCCGCCGGCGCCGGGACGAACATCATTCACCTCCTGCCGCAAGGTTCGCTCCGGGCGGAAGTGATGCAGCGGGAAAATCGTCCCCCCACGGCCGACGAGCTGTCGCGAATGAAAGAGCTTGCCGAAAAGGCGATGCAGGACGGCGCCTGGGGCATGTCCACGGGATTAATTTATGTTCCAAGTTCGTACGCCGAGACGGATGAGCTGGTCGAGATCGCGCAAGTCGTCGCCCGTCAGGGCGGAATCTACGCCAGCCACATCCGCGGCGAAGGAACGGCGCTCTTGGATGCGGTCGCCGAGGCGATCTCCATCGGTCGCCAGGCGAAACTCCCGGTCCACATCTCGCACTTCAAGGCCAGCGGCAGCGACGTGTGGGGCACGCTGCGAGTAGCAGCCGAGCTGATCGAAGAGGCCCGCCGCGAAGGCCTTGCGGTGACCGCCGACCAGTACCCGTACATCGCCTCCTCCACGTCGATCGAAGCCACCCTCATCCCCACCTGGGCCAGCGCCGGAGGCAAAGAGGCGATGCGGGCCCGGCTCCGCGACGAGGAAGACGGCAAGCGGATTCGCGAGACGATCGCCGAGCGGCTCAAGCTGGGGGACCGCATCATGATCGCCAGCTACGGCCCGAAGCCCGAGTACGTCGGCCGGGAGCTGCGCCAGATCGCGCGGGATGAAGGGCGGGATGTGATCGACCTTGTGGTCGAGATGCAACTCAGCGGGTCGCCCCGCTGCGTCAAGTTCAGCATGAGCGAAGAGGACGTGCGCTTCGCAATGACGCTTCCCTGGGTGGCGACCGCGTCGGACGGGTCGGCGATGATTGCCTCGGCTGACAAGCCGCACCCGCGCAACTTCGGCACGTTCCCCCGCAAGCTCGGCCATTACGCCCGCGAAGAGAGAGTGATCTCGCTGGCGCACGCGGTGCGCAGCGCCAGCGGCCTGCCGGCCGATATCCTGAGCCTTTCCGATCGCGGCTATCTCCGTCCCGAATGGCAGGCGGATATTGTGGTGTTCGACCCGCAGAGGATCTCCGACCGCGCCACGTTCGCCGATCCATTCCAATACTCAACCGGCGTTCGGTGGCTGTTCGTCAATGGCGTGGCGGCCATCCACGACGGCGCCCCCACCGGCGCCCTGGCCGGCCGCGCGCTGCGGCGCTCGCGAGCGACTGCAGGAGAATGAGATTCCACAGGAGGTCTCATCATCTGGGGCCAAATCACGGATGAAGGCGCCAAGGTTGAGACCCTCGATCATTAACGGCGCCATTCCCGACCCGCGTGCGATACGAAAGTAATATGGCGCAACCATTTCGATGTGTCCTTCGGCAAGCTTCCTGACGATTGAATTCCCGAGGCACACCATGCTCGTTCAGCTTACCTGCTTCCGGCAACCGTTGACTCCCCTGTTCGTCGCCGCTGTCTTGCTCCTCATGTCGATGGTCGGCGCTGCCGTCGCCTTGGCCCAGGAGCCCGCGAAAACAAGCATCAAGAGCGAATCGTTCGACCGGGATCCCGGTTGGGAGGCCCACAACAACCGGATCGTGCCGGACGAATATCCCACGATCGTTCAGGATTTCGGCTACAGCGAAACGAATGTTGCCGGCAAATCGCCCGGGGAAATGGGAGGCCGGGTCTCGCGAGCGTCGGAGCCGGCTTTCTATGCCGCCCGGCTCG
>JAHWKS010000734.1 GCA_019347795.1 Planctomycetota bacterium
CTTCCGATCTGTCCACCACGCCCGCCCGGCGGCGTCGATGAAAACACCCTCATCCAGAACGGGAAGACGTTGCAGTTTTTGCAGGTCCGACCTCAGGAAAACGACTTTCCTCGCGAACGAATCGAATTCTGTAGCGTCGGGTGATTCTGGAGGAACGATCTTGCCGTTCGCCTTATACCGCTTGATCGGCACGCGCATCGTCTTGCGCTTCAGGGGTCGGCCGGATAGTTTTGTCCGATGGATTTCGGCATACGTGAAACCGAATTCCTCTGGTAAGACATACAAGGCTGGCATAGAGCACCTACGTTGAAAGACCGGGCCGGCCGGGCGTGAACGTGGCCAACGTAGAAACCACGGTCACCGCCCAAGCCGCACACCGCAGCGTAGCTATCGCCGCGGTTCACCCGGAAGGCTGATTGATTATCCTACCTCCCGCGCGACGCGGGCAGCCAGAGCGGAGTCCCGCTCGGCGTAGATTTGCGTCACGTCGGCCTTGCTATGACCGAGCGCCACCTGCGCGGCCTCCAAGCCGAACTGCCGGCGGATTTCCGTCGCGGCCGTGTGCCGCAGCTGGTTCGGTCCCCAGCGGTGTTGTAACCGCCACGCCTTCACGGCGTCATCGTCCAAGCCCTCGGGCGGCGGGAAGGCCGCGTCGGTCGCCCGCCTGATCGCGGTGCCGTAGCTGTCTTTGTTGTAGCGGGCGCCGATTGTCCGCTTCGGCTTCTTCCGGCGATTCGTGCCCGGCTTGTTCCCGCACGACAACGGCGTCTTGCGGGCCGCGTGCCGAGCGTCGCGCAGCTTGCGGACCGTGTCGGCCGGAGTGAAGCAATAGTCGTCCTTCCCGCGCAGGAGATACGGCCGGAGGATTTTCTGCGCCTGAGGACCGATGAACACCACCCGTTGCCGCCCGTGGTGCTGCGTCTTGTGGGAGTGCGGGGTGTACGTCCAGACCTCGCCGGCGCGGTCGATGTCGCAAGGCCGCATGACGAACACTTCGCCCGGCCTCATGCCGGTGAGGCGCTGGAGGCGAACCATATCCGCCACAGTGGCGGGCAGGTGGGGGAGCGTCGCATCCACCAGGCTCGCATCGACCGGCGCGACCGGCGCCCGCTCTATCGCCGCGGTCCGCCCGTTCCGCAGACCGGGAACCGAGTCCAGCGCGTGCAGCACGGCGGGCGGGATCATCTCCTCAGAGACGGCCCAGCGAAACATCCGCTTCACCACGCCCACGTTCTGGTTGATGTAGCTGCGGGAGAGTCCCATCTCGACCAGTTCCCGCTGGAGCGCCTTGAGTGCGAGGGGTCCGAAGTCGGCGGCCTGGACGCGGCCATAGGTCCTGCGAATCGCCCGCAGCCCGTTCCTGATGCACGACAACTGCCCGGTGGGAACGCCGTCCTTGCGGTAGTACCCGTGCGCGAAACGCCAGTAGGCGCGGCAAAGCTCGGCGATGGTCAGGTCGGACGTGCGGACGATGGCGCCGCGGTCGCCGGCCTCCCATTCTTTGACGAGGCGCCCGTACTCCTCACGACTCGCCTTTGTGCCGTACTTCCCCAGGTAGTGATCGTGGCCTGCGATGGTGACCACGGCTTGACCGCTGGCCTTGTGGCGGCGGTATTTGGGGACGCGAGAACCCAACTTCGGCATGACGGAACTCCCGGTAAGAATCCGAAAAACGGTAGACTACCGTTTTCCCTGGAACTTTCGGGCCGCTCCGCCGAACGCCGGCGGGTATCGTAAGATGCGATTCGGCTTGAGGTTGCGAAAGGTGGAGGCGAAGGGATTCGAACCCTCGACCTCAGCATTGCGAACGCTGCGCTCTCCCAACTGAGCTACGCCCCCACTCGCTAAGGTATCGGTAATCTACTCCAAGGACGATCTTGCGGCAAGCGGCGCCGGCGACGGCGCCGGCTTGCGGCCGATGAAGCGGTAGTACGGCGCGCGGGCGAAGGGTAGGTACGGAACCTTCGCGCGATGTTCGCTGAAGTGCACCGGCTCAAAGTGGTGGTGCAGGAAGGGGACGTGATCGGGCGAAGGGAAGACGTTGTCGCCGGCGAACCACATCGGCCAGAAGTGGCGGGTCAGCCAGCGGTGCCGCACCAGGCCGTCCGACGGGTGCTTTCGCGATACGTAGAAATCGACCACGCCGACGTGACCGCCCGGCTTGAGGAGCGAGCGGGCGTTTTCGATCGCCGCAAACCAGTCGGGGATCATTGTCAGCGAATATGAGAACGTGGCGACGTCGGCCGGTCCTTCGGCCGGACGGAACAGGGTGGCGTCGGCCTCGACCACCTCCACGTTCGTCCAGCCGCGCTTCGCCACGCGCCCGCGAGCCATCTCAAGGAGCGATGGGGACAGATCGACGAGGTAGACTTTCTTGAGTCGCGAGATGCGGTCGCCGAAGTATTCCAGATTGGCGCCGGTGCCGCCTCCCAGATCGACCCACACTCCGCCCTCGGGAACCGCAAGATCCCGCCACAGCTCCTCGCGTCCGTGCAGCAGCCGGCGGCGAAAGTCGTCGTACGCCTCGGCCTGGCCGGCGTAGAAACTTTCCAAGCGGGAGGCATGATCCCTCCCCCGCACCGGCTTGAGCGTCAGATGGAACAGGATCTTCAGGTCAGAGAGCAGGCGCATCCGTCTAGGCCGCCACGTCGGCAATGTAGAAGCTGCCGTAGGTGTGAACGCGATCCTGAGCATGCAGTTGGTCCGCCAGTTCGCGATGATAGTGGAGCACCTCCCCCACGCATCGCCGGTGGCCGCCTACGCACACCTGCGCGCGATCGACGAAGTCGGTCTGCAGGCCGCCGCTGCGCCACAGCACGCGGGCCCCGGGCGCCGCCCGATCGAGAATCGCCTGCCACTCCGCCTCCAGCAGCCGGAAGAAACGATCGCTCAACCAGTCCATGTGATCCAGCAAGACGAAGCGGGAAATCGGCTCTTGATGACCCGTCAGGAAGCCTTGCACGGAGTCGGTCGCGATATGAACCCGGTCCGCCAGTCCGTCTCGGAGCTTCTGAAAGCCCTCGGGCTTCAGGTACTCGGGACAACAGTCGGGCGAATAACGCCCCGTCAGGTAGACCCGCCAGAAGTAGTTGTCCTTGAGCGGCAGTTCGGCGAACACCGCTTCCACGCAGTCCTGCACGAACTGGACGATGCCGCCTTCATAACCGCGCTCCACCTGCCGGCGCTGCGCGCGGGGGACCCCGACCAGCGACAACGTCGTGTCGCGGTTCATGGCAAAGCACATCGGCCTTGACCAGAAACGCTCGCGGAGGCGGCGATCGTAAATCGCACGCTGCTCTTCCACCGTCTCCGCTTCGAGTATCGCCGTAATGTGCGGCCGGACGCGGATCACTTTGTCGATGTACAGGTTCACCATCCGGGCGAAACCGCCCGACGTGCCGCGAAAGTAAAAGGGCCGGCGGCGATTGCCGAAGAACCGGCGAATCTTCCGATGCCAGTAGAGCTGAGCGAACGGCGACACTGCCCCTTGCAGCTTCTGCCGATAAATCTTTCCTGCGCCCGGCAGATACCCCTCGCCGAACATCCGCCAATAGTCTTCATATTCCAGGTGGCGAATGGCGGCCAGCTTTAACTCCAGGAGGGCGTTCTGCCGCGGGTTGAGGTCCACGGCGTAGACCGACTTGGGGCCGGCCAGGGCGTA
>JAHWKS010000735.1 GCA_019347795.1 Planctomycetota bacterium
CTGATGTAGAATTCGTCGATTCTCGCGCGGACTTTGTAGCCGTCGAGCACGTCGTGCGCGATTTGCAGCGGCGACTCACGGCGTGGATTGTCGCTGGTGATGATTCCCCAATCGGCGTATCTCTCGACTGCCCGGCCCAAGAGCGGCCGCCGGTCGCGGTTCCGCTGACCTTCGGCGCCGAAGACGCACAGAAGCCGGCCAGCCGTAACGCTCCGCAATGTGCGAAGGGTCGAAGCGAGCGCGTCGGGAGTGCGAGCAGCGTCTACAAAGACCCCAAACGGCTGCCCGCACTCCAAACGCTCCAGCCGGCCGGGCACGGCTTTCACCGCTTCCAGCCCGCGGACCGCGGTGGGAAGATCGACGCCCAAGGCCAACCCGGCCGCCACGGCGGTCAGGCAGTCGGCCGTGAAGTGATCGCCGATCAACGGCGTCCGCACCGCGGCGCTCTCCCGCCCCGCCGTAAGTAGAAACGTCTGCTCGCTCGCGTGCCGCTCGACGATGGCGCCGGTCACATTCGCCGGCTGGTCCAGGCCGATCGTGAGCGCCGGGTGGGAAAGCTGGTCCAAAATCGGCCGGCTGCCGCGGTCGTCTGCATTGAGCACGCAGAAGCCGCGCGGCTTCAGATGTTCAAAGAGCCGGCGCTGCGCACGGAGGTGGTTCTCCCACGCATTTGCTTGATTTGATTGACTGCGGCGGACGTTTGTCAGCACCGCCGCGTCGAGGCGAAGGCCCGCGATGTGGCGTTTCACCAGGGCCTCATGCGAGATCTCCACCACGGCGTGCGTGCAACCCGCGGCGTGCATGCGAGCCAGCCAGGAGGCGAGCTCCGCGGGTCGCGGCGAACGGCCGGTCGCATGGGCGGCGTCCAGCGAGTCGCAATTACCGAGCGAGGTCATGGCGCCGACGCGGGCGCCGGCGGCTTCCAGAATGTTCGCGATCAAAAGAGCGGTCGTGGTCTTGCCCGCCGAGCCGCTGACGCCGATCACGGTCATCTGCTCGCTGGGATCGCCGGCCAGGGCGTGACAGACGCGGCCGAATGCCTCGCGGGAATCGCGGACCAAGGCCATCGGGGCGCCGAAGGGCAAGAGCCGCTCGCCGATGATTGCCGCCGCGCCGCCCGCGAGGGCTTCCTCGGCGTAGTCGTGACCGTCGCAGCGGGCGCCCTCCATGGCGACGAACAGGTCGCCGGGCTGGCAGCCGCGAGAGTCGCTGCAGCAAGCGTGGACTTCGATGTCTTCGGCGCCGAGAATCTTCGCCTCCGGCAGGACTCGCCGCAGGCTGACGCCGCGCGTGTGCGTGGTGATAGCGGGCATGCGTCGCAGGCCTCCTTGCCTTCCGGCGCCGCGGGAAGTGGTTTCGCCCGGCGAGCGTGTCCGGCGCCGTCTTCCGCCTCATGCGGAGTTCGGCCTCGGCGGAAGAACCTGCTTCTGGTCGCAAGTGTCTTACCTTCGCCGTGCGATTGATGGGCCGGATTTTGGCGATTTTCCCCGCCGCGTCAAGGTGATTTTTTTGCCCGCGAGCGTCCGTCACCAAACGCCCGGAATGAACCACCACGGCGTGCGGCGGCGGTATTCCTGGTAGGCGGGGTCGGCGCCGAGGTGGCGCTCCTCGGTCCAGGCGCGCAGGCAGTAGATGCCGTTGCAGCCGAGCATGCCCACAATGCCCGCGACGAGCGCGGTTCGATCGGTCGCGGCCGCCGTCAGGATCCACGGCAGCATGCCGCACCACCAGAAGAGATTCTTGGCGACGTAGGCCGGGTGACGGACCCAGGCGTACGGCCCGGATTGCACAACGCCGCGATGCGTCAGGTTGCTCGCCTTCAGCCCCAGGGCCGCCGAGGCCCAGGTGTAGATGCCCATCAACAGGAGCATGATGGCAAAGAGGCCCGCTTGGACCCAGGGATTCGCGATCGCCGGGTGATCCTCCGAAGGCCAGATCAGCGCCTGGAGCGTGATCAGGAAGAACGGCGGATAACAGGCCAGCGCGGCGATCCAGCCCAGCAGCGTCGGCTCGACCGAGCGGATCTCGTTGCCCAGCCGCGGATGCTCGACGCCGTAGCCGACGGTGAAGACCAGCACGTCCAGCAGGATCAGGAAGCTCAACAAGATCGCATAGCCGCCGGCGAGCGCCGAGGCCGTTCCGAACGTCTGGCGCGTTTCGTAAATGCTGATCACATGCAGCACGAGCCAGTTCAGCATCAGCGGCAGGAAGAACGCCTTCACCAGCACCGCACGCAGGGCCACCGCCTCCTGTGCGCTGGGGCGGCGGCGGGGGAGTTTCGCAATCGCCCGCCAGAACAGCCGGCACTTGACCGTGTAGTCATCGGGAAACGTGGCGTAAAACAACGGCAGCAGCACCAGATAGGCGGCCGCGACCCAGCCTAACGCAGCGTATCCGACGCCGGAGAAGAATCGCTGGTGGAACGGCGACACGTAGTACAACGCCAGTCCCAAGATCACCAGCGAGGCGCCGGCAGCGTAGTTCAGCGCGATCGACCGCCGCGACGCGGGAAACGCCGCCGTCCGCCACGCCGACCACGTAAGCGAATTCGCGGCGGCGCCTTTGAGGACCGTCTCCCGGGCTGCGGATGAGCTTCGCACGACGTGCTCCCTGAGGGCGATGGTACGAGGCATCTCTTCTACCGGAAGCATAGGTTTTGTGCGCGCCGGGCGACGGGCCGGTCGCAATGATTGAGCGGCCCTGACCGATTGCAGGGCGACTGGTAAAATTGGGTGCATGATTTATCTCGCGGCCAGCGGCGTGGCGAAGCATTTTGGGCCCGAGCCGGTATTGGCCGGGGTCGCGGTCGAGGTGCGGCCTGGCGATAAAATCGGCCTGGTCGGCCCGAATGGAACCGGCAAGACCACGCTGATGAGGATCCTCGCCGGCCATTTGGAGGTGGACGCCGGGAGCGTGGAGCGGCATAGCTCCGCGTCGCTGGGCTATCTCGAGCAGCAGCCGGATTTCGCGGCGGGCCGCACGGTTTGGGAGGAGGCCCGCTCCTCCCTGGGCCGCTTCCTTGCGATGGCCGAAGAGGCGGAGCAACTGGCTCACGCCATGAGCGGCGCCGACGCGGCCGAGCGTCGCCGGCTTGGAGACCGCTTCGACCGGCTGCAGGCGGAGCTTCACCAGCACGACGCCTATCAACTGGACCACAAGATCGAGCGCATCCTGGCTGGCTTAGGCTTTCCGCAGGAGTCGTTCCCGCAGCCGGTCGAGCAGCTCAGTGGCGGACAGCAGAACCGGCTTCTGCTGGCGAAGCTGCTCCTGGCCGAGCCGGATGTGCTGCTGTTGGATGAGCCCTCGAACCACCTCGACATCGAGGCGACCGAGTGGCTGGAGGAGTTTCTCATCGCCTCGCGGCAGTCGCTGATTGTCGTCAGCCACGACCGCTATTTTCTCGACCGAGTGACAAACCGCACGTGGGAGCTGTTCCACGGGACGGTCGATGCGTACGTCGGGAACTTCTCGGCGTACTGGCGGCAGAAGGGGGAGCGGCTGGAGGTGCAGCGGCGCACCTGGGAGCGGCAGCAGGAGGAGATCGCCAAGCTCGAGGACTTCGTCCGCCGCCATCATTACGGACAGAAGCACGCCCAGGCCGAAGATCGGCGGAAAAAGCTGGAGCGGATCGAGCAGGTCGATCCCACGCATATCGA
>JAHWKS010000736.1 GCA_019347795.1 Planctomycetota bacterium
TTTTTTATCGGGGGGGGTGCGAGTTATTTCGGCAGGGGGGGGGGGGGGGCGGGGGATAACGCCCCCCCCCCCCCTTCCCCGGGGGGGGGGGGGGGCGGCGAATCCCCTCCGCCGCCAGCCACCGGGTATGTCACTCACGGAGCGAGTGACTCACACTAATTAGGAAACGGGTTCGGGTTTCTTTTTCTTCTTCTTGCGGGGTTGCGGCTCTGCGGGCGTTGTCTCCGCGGGGCGCGAAGCGGCGGTTTCTGCGGCCGAGCGTCTGGGCTTGAAGAAGTACGCTCGCATGTAGAACATCGTGGCGATCCCCAGCACGACCAACAGGCAGCCGAGGTTGCGGACCGGCCGGCCGGGATCATAGTTCACCGTGAGCACCGATTGATACAGCTCCGACTTCTCCGAGGACGCCGGCACGTTGATCTCGAACTGCGCGTCGCCCGGTTTCCAAGGACCGTTGAAGGCCTCTTGAAAGATGCGGAACCGCCGCTGGGACGATGGATCGGAGAATTCGATCGGGGCGTTCATCGTGATCCACACGTCGCGGCGGAAGGCGGCCTCCTGGGCCCAGAACAACCGCCCGTCCTTGGGATCGATCGCCAGATCGCCCGGCTCGTGAACGTCGCGGGTGATGAGCTCCTCCACGTTGCCGCCGTCGAGATCGGCCCGGCGAATGCGGTGCAGCCGCTCGGGGGCGGTCGGTCCCTTCTCCCGATGTTGCAGCGGCCCCTCCGCCACGTCGCTCCAATAGAGCTTCTCGTTCGTTGAGTCGAGGACAAGCTGGGCGGGCGTCTCGTGCTGCTGGCGCACCACGAGGGTCTTCTCCTGCCGCCCGTCGGTATTCGCGCGGCGGATGGCGCCGTCCCCCTGCTCGGTCCAATAGAGGTGCTGGTTTTCCCTGTCGAGCGCGATGCCGCCCGGCCGGTCGAGGCCGGCAATCACCGTCTCCGTCGTCTGGGCGCCGTCGTAACTGGTGCGGCTGATCGACCCGCGCCACGGATCGAGCCAATAGATCACCTGCCGCTCGGGATCCAAGGCCAGGTCGGCGGGGAAGCCGTTTACTTGAGCGACCTGCTCGACGCGCGAGCCGTCCAGGTTCGCGCGGAAGATCAGTCCCATGTCCCCCTGCGAAGTGACGCTGTGGTCCGTCCAGTACATCTTGCCGGCGTCCACGTCGAGCACCAGGTCCTGCGGATCGCGAAGATTCGTCTCCACGAGGCCTTCCACGACCTCGCCCAGCTTGCCGTCTTCGAACTCCGCCCGCTGAATCGTCTTCTGCCGCGGGTCGATCCAATACAGATAGTCCTCGGCCGCGTCGAAGGCGATGGCCGACGCGGAGGCGATGTCGGCGGCGCCGACGGGCGTGGGCGCCTTCAGGTCCCTCGGATCATCGCCGTCAAGTTGCGACACGTAGATCGTGCGGTCGCGCTGCCGGTCGAGGACGTCGATCGTGCTGGAGTAGTGCGACGGCTGGCTCGTGCCCGGGTCGAGCTTGCGTTCAAACTGCAACAGGCGGGTGCGGAAGCCGATGTCCACGGAATCGACCGGCATGATGAGCGACGCCACGCGGTCGTCTCCCGCCACGGTGCGGAGCTGCGCGTCGTCCCGCGGCGTCTCCTCGGGCGGGCCGATGTAGGCCAGGACCCAGAACTCTTCGGAATTGCCGTCCACCGTCAGACGCACCTGGGCCGCCGGCTGCCGCATGCCGATATTCTTCTCGCGGTCGAAGGGGAGCGGCATGAACTTCTCCGCCACCGGCTCGGTCGAAGGGATGAACTCCTTGACGTACAGCCGCTGCTGCCCCATCGGCATCGTGAAGGCGGCCACGGCCTTTTCTTCCGAGCCGTGGGCGGGCAACTCGCGGGCGAACGCCAGTTGCTTTTCCTTGCGGCGCCAGTAGCGGTAGTAGAGCTTCTCGTCGGGACCCTGAATGATGTCGATCCGCGAGCCGCCGCCGGTAATGATCGGGGCCTTGTTCTCCTCCGACTCATCCTGCGTCTCGTCGAACCAGTAATCGCCGAAGACCCGGTTCTTGTAGTCGTGGATGTTGTCGTCCGGGGCCCGGGCGAAGAGCAGCATCTCGCCGCTTTGCTCATCGCCGCGGTAGAGGGCGATCTTCACCGCGGGATGCTCGGCCGACGGAGCATCGGGATCGCCGGTCCAGACGAACTCGCCTTGTCGCGACTTCTCGCGGTCCAGCTCGGCGGTGGGCCAATAGGCGAGCAATTCCGCCTCCAGGTCCGTCCCTTCCAAAGGGAAGCGACCCTGATCGAGCTTCTCATCGACGAGAAATGCGTGCTTCTTGCCGCCGGCGTGCAGCACGACCTGCCCTTTTTCGCCGAGCGGTCCCTCGGGTCCACCTTTCAGAAACGCCTGAACCTGCTCGCGGCTGCCGGTGAGCCAAAACACCAGATGCCCGCCGCCGGCCAACTGCCGGGCGCCCAGGCCGTTGGGATACTGCGTGGTCTGCTTCGGCGCGGGGGTGACCTCCAGCGAGAACGGCGCCCACCGCACCGGGCCGGGCGCCGGCTTACCGTCGGGACCGATCCGCGGCTGACTGGGCATCGTCAGCATGAGCTGCACCATCGGCGCCGACACCTGCCGGGAATCGGCGTAGTAGTTAAGCGCCTCCAGCTTCACGCCGTTCTCGTCGTAAAGCACGTCGCCGGCGGTGGTGCGGTTGGCCAGCCAGAATACGCCGCCGCTCAATGCCCGAAACGACTTCCACGCAATTCCCTCCAGGCCCTTTTTGTCGCCCGGCCGGTTGAAGTCGAACATCGTCTCGTAGTCGGGCCAGCTAAACACGCCCGGCTCGAAATTCTCCAGGACGATTTCCTTCTCTTGGGGATTGTCATCGTGCGGATCATCGACCGTGAGCCGAAAGTGCAGTTGGTCTTCGTACGCCCGATGATCGGCGCCGAGTTCATAGACGAAGACCTGAGCGTCGATGCCGTAGAAGCGTCCGATGGCGGCCCCCGAGAGCAGCGTGAGCAGCCCCACGTGCGTGATCACGAAACCCGTCTGATGCCGCTTCCAGGGATAGCGGATCGATGCGGCGCAGAAGATGTTCACCGCCAAGAGCAGCACACCCAGGTTGAACCACCACGTCTGGTAGACCCCGAACTGCGCCGCGGGGGTGCCCCAGGCGGCTTCGACCACCGTCGCCAAGGCCAACACGAACGCCATCCCCAGGATCAACACCACCGCCAGCTTCAGCGACGCCGCAAATTGATAAAGTCGCAAAGCCGCGCGAATGAGAAAGGGTTGATCCGGAGAGACGAGCTTGGGCCGAGCCATGCAATCGGTGGGGTGAAGGGCGAACGCGAAAACGCGAGGGACCGGCTCAGGCGGGGGGCGAGACGGCCGGGACGAAGCGAGGGGCGGTTTTCCTTTACTCGATTATAGCGCCCTGAGGCCGAAAAAGGTACAGCCGGCCCCGGCCGCTATTTCGCCGCGTCCACCGACAACTGCAATCAAGCTCGGATGTTCCGCGGAACGGTTGCCACAACGCAGGCGGCCCCTCCACAACTCGCAGCAGCCGAAGGCGGCTGCGAAGTAGAGAGAGGACTGAGGCGGCGACCCCGTTAGGCAAACCGAGGGACGCTCCCGCCGGCTGGCGGCTGGGGCATCCCCGACTCGTTTACGGCGGCGGCCAAG
>JAHWKS010000737.1 GCA_019347795.1 Planctomycetota bacterium
GAGTGCCAGTCGGTGATCGCGATCATTCGGCGCCTCCTTGCTTCGCAGGATGATTCGCGCGGACGTCGTTCGCCAGTTCCTGCGCCCCTAGCCGGCGCCTAACAGGCGCCGGAGGTCCGGAGGCAGGTTTGCCTTCGGCTATTTGCGCACGTGAGGGGCGACTCCTTTCGTGGGACGCCTCCTCGCGTAACTCCAACTCCCGCTCGCTCGCCAACACCCAGCGCTCGCGGACTTCGCTGCGATGGCGGAAAGGCTGCAGCCAGCCGTTGCCGTAATGATCGTTCAGCGACAGCGGCACATACATCTGCCAGAGCACGACGCCCAGGAAGCAGGCCGCCGCCAGCGGGGTGCAGTACTTGAGGCAGGTGGCCATCACCTGGTCGATCCGCAACCGCGGCAACGTCCAGCGGGTCCACATCATCACGGTCACCCCGATCACTGCCTTCAGGATGAAGTTCAGGCAGCCGAACAGGTTGGCGATTTGGAACCGGAACCACTCGGCCGTGGCGAACTCGATGCCGCTGGGATCCAGCGTCGCCCAGCCGAGCCAGTAGAAAATCGGGATCGGCCCGTTCCAGCCGCCGAAGAACAAGATCGCAGCCAGGCCGGCGACGGCGAACATCGAGCCATACTCGGCCATGAAGAAGAAGCTCCACCGCAAGCCGGAGTATTCCGTATGGAAGCCGGCCACCAGTTCGCTCTCGGCCTCGGCCAGGTCGAACGGCGCCCGGTTGACGCTCGCCGTGGCGCAGGTGAAGTAGATGAAGAACACGCAGAACGTGAAGGGATCGTGCAGCACCAGCCAATTGGTAAACAGCCCCGCTTGCATGTTGCCGATCGTCATCAGGTTCATCGTGCCCAAGACGACCACGGGAATCACCGCGCACAGCCCCAGCGGCACCTCGTAACTGACCACCTGGGCCGCCTCGCGCATGGCGCCGAAGAGCGACCACTTGGAGCCGGAGGCGTAACCGGCCAGGATCACGCCGAACACCTCAATCCCCAGCACGGCCAGGATGAAGAACAACGCGATGTTCAACTCCCACGCCACCCAAGTGTTAGAGAACGGGAGCGCCAGATACGCGGAGAAGCCAGCGGCGAAGCTCACATACGGCGCCATCCGGAAGAGCATCGGGTCGGCGCCGTCGGGGGTGAGGTCCTCCTTGGCCAGCAGCTTCACCCCGTCGGCCAATGTCTGCAGCCAGCCGAACCGGCCGCCGACGCGCGTTGGCCCGAGCCGGTCCTGGATGCGCCCCGAGACCTTCCGCTCCAGCCAAATGAAGATCAGCGCCCCGACCGCCACCACGTTCAGCAGAATGCCGCACTGCACGAGGGCGGCGATGACGTATCCCAGCCAGAAATCTTCGCGCAGGTCGGTCCCGAAGGCTATTGGATCGAGGAGATACTCGTTAAAGAACTCGCCCACGGATGGCAGCCTTTCCAGTGGCCTGCAGTCACGCAATCGGGGCGATCACCGGCCCCGGTTTGTCAAGAGTTTGTGAAATATGGCACAAAGTGCGGACGGTGTATACCCCCCAAAAACCTTGCGAAATCACCGCCGCAGCGCCGGGAAAACGGCCGCCTTCGATCGACGAATGCCCCTGCGGCCGACGGGTCCGGCGGAACGCCTGCGATCATCGGCGCCACTGCTCGAGCAGCCGCTTCGTCCACGCCCAACGTGCCGCATTGAGCGGCGGCTGCGGCTGAATCCGGCCGTATTCCACGCGGCGACGGTACGGGCCGGTGTCGTAACATCGGTCGAACACCGCTTGCAGGTCGATCGTCACCTCGCCATCGCCGGGCAAAAGCGGGATCGCCAACTCCGGCAGCCGGTTCTCCACGAGGATGGGATAGACAAGATAGTCCTCCAACTGATCGAAGCGATGAACGCACACGTGATAGTCGAAAGGACCGGTCTTTTCCACGGCGCGGTCCGGGGGACGGCGGTCGTGTGCTCGCCCGCGCGGAACAGATCAATCTCCACGAGATGGGTCTGGCTTTCCAGAATCTCGCGCTGTTTCCGCAGATATAAATCCCGCCCATGGGCGCCGGGCGTCTTGTTCGTCAGGCTTAGCACTTCTATTGACGTTACGAGACGCTCCCCTTCGACGCGCGCGTAGATCGCGAGAAACGGCTCACGAAGTTCATCGTGCGGGACCGTCACGACAATCGGCGAGGCGCGTACCGCGACTGCGACTCCTCCGTTGGCCGAGGAATCTGAAGCCGAGTCCGCGTCTTCTCCCTGCCGCAGCACTTTGACATCCGGACCGATGGGCCGCTCCGAAACCTCGACCCAAACACGATCGCCGATCTCTGCGTAGTACGGATCAGGCAACGCCGGCTGAAGCGCCTCGCGAAGGTAGGTCACCATGCTGTCGTGGAGTCCCGGGAAGAACAGGGGATGCTCCAGATACGGGTCCATACCGGGAAAGGGTGAAGGCATTGTCCGGGCGTACGAAGGAGGCGCCGAGTTTGGATTTGGAACGACAGGAATGTGGATTATAACGTACTTCCAATTCGGCTGCCTTCCAGCAATCCCGCCTTCGGAGCCAACGACGTGGAAGAACACCCCTTCTCCGAGCCGCCCAATCCCTACGCCGCCCCCGACGCCGACGTTCGCGGCGCGGGCGCCGCGTGGGCGACGCCGCTGGTCGTGCAGGCGCTCAGTCAAACCCGGCCGTGGGTGCTGTTCCTGAGCATCCTCGGGTTCCTGGTTTCCGGATTGATGATCGTCGGCGGCGTCTTTGGCGGAGGGGCGGCCGCGATGGGACAGATGGGACCGATGGGGACGATGGAGGCCGTTATCTTCGTCCTCTACGTCCTGTTCGGCGTGCTCTACATGGTCCCATCGTTCTTCCTGCTTCGCTACGGGCAACTCATCTCGCAGTTCGCCCGGGATCCGACGAGCCAGCGTCTCGCGGAAGCCTTGAAGGCGCAGCGATCGTTCTGGCGATTCGCCGGGATCATGACGGCGATTGTTTTCGCCCTGTACTGCCTGGCGATCCCGCTGTGGATGGGCTTCGTGGGCTTCGCGATCGCGATGCAGCCGTGAAGGGATTAGCGGCGGCCCTGCGATTTCAGGAGCGCGTTCGCCCACTCGGCCTGAGCCGATGCGAAAGGCGGTTCCGGCTCGCGGCGATAGTCGATGTCATCGTAATCGACCGTCAACGATGTGCAATGAGCGCTGCGTCGGCTCCTCGGATCGCTCCACTTCAACAGCCCTGGCCTTCAAGTCCGGGGAAAGCTGGACTCGCAGTTGGTCCCGGGCATACGTGACGAGGCTGGCATGCACATCGCCCCAGAAGGCTTCGAGATAAGGATCCATGCCGGGGAACGGACTGCTCATCGGGAACCCCGTGTTTGGCCGATCGACGCATTGAGTTTACCAGCGTCCTTGCCCGCTTCGCGCGCAGCTCCTGCTGAATCATTGTGCAAATCGCTTCGTTCTCGCGATTTGATCCGGTCTCGTAAAAATCCGGACAACCTGATTGAAAATCGGCGCTTAGACGCTACAACCATCATATTCCCGCCGGGCGCCGGCCCGCTATTTGCCATCGCGCTGCGTTTCATTTCCGCGGTTACCATCTGCGACGGATCGCAACCTCCGGCCACGGCTGGCTGTGCGACCGCGGAACTTGCGGCGACCGCGTGCA
>JAHWKS010000738.1 GCA_019347795.1 Planctomycetota bacterium
CGGCCGCTTCGCCGACGTGACTCGCCAGCCCCAGCCGATCCAACCCATCCGCGGCGCCCGGGTGCTCGCGCTCTTAGGCGACTCGATCACGACCGACCACATCTCGCCCGCCGGCGGGATCGCCAAAGACAGCCCCGCGGCCAGGTACCTCATGGAGCATGGCGTCGAGCCGAAGGACTTCAACAGCTACGGCTCGCGGCGGGGGAACGATCGCGTGATGGTGCGGGGCACGTTCGCCAACATCCGCATCCGCAATCAACTGGCGCCCGGGACCGAAGGGGGCTGGACGCGACACCTGCCGGACGGCGGAGTCATGACGATCTACGACGCGGCGATGAAGTACCAGCAGGAAAACGTCCCGCTGATCGTGCTCGCCGGCGCCGAGTACGGCACGGGCAGCAGCCGCGACTGGGCCGCCAAAGGAACGCTGCTGTTAGGCGTGCGGGCGGTGATCGCCGCCAGTTATGAACGTATCCATCGCAGCAACCTCGTGGGCATGGGCGTCTTGCCGCTCGAGTTCGCCTCCGGCCAGACGTGGCAATCGCTGGGATTGACCGGCGAGGAAACTTACGAGGTTCTCGGCCTCGACGACAACCTGAAACCCCACAGCAAAGCAACCGTCAAAGCGATCGCCGCCGACGGGAAGGAGACGGAGTTCCAGGCGAAGGTGCGGATCGACACCCAAGTCGAGCTCGACTACTACCGCCACGGCGGCATCCTCCCGGCCGTGCTGCGGAAGCTACTGAACGATTAGCGGAGAGCTTTAGGCATTGGTTTAGCCTCAAAGAAGTGCTGATGGAAAACCCGTACGCTTCTCCCTCCGGGGTTGCTCATCGAGAAGAGGCCCAACGTCCTCAGGACAATGGCTCGAGTGCTTCGGACGGCCATCTCAGCGCCGTCGCGACGATCACGATCGTAATGTGTGGCTTGTGGTTCGCGATGATATTTGGGGGACGGTTCCTGGAGGACAATCCACCGCCACCTCGCGAACTGCTTGGTTTCTATGTTACCGCTTCGATCGCTCCGGCGTTGAGCCTTTATGGGGCGATCTGCACGCTCAGGCGCGAACGATATCCAATCGCGATGACCGGCGCATTTTGCTTGTGCATTCCGCTATTCGGTCCTTGCGGCGGACTCACTATTCCGCTGGGGGTCTGGGCCCTTGTTCTCTTGCGGCGGAAGGAGGTCCGGCAAACCTTCGACCTCCCGACTGCAACACTAGACATTGCCGAAGACGCGGAAAAGAGGCTGGCCCGGGCGGCCGCTTTGGATGCAAGCGGCGATTGGGACGCCGCGATTGCCCTTTACAGCGAAGCGGGCGCCCAGTGCCCGGAATACGCAGATTATGCGAATAACTGCATCGAGGCCATCAGAAGGAAGCAAGCCGCAGGCGACCGGAACTAGCAGACACCCTTTCAAAAACCAAGGAAACTCCTCGTGCCGTACGTCATGGTCGACGTTGAAGCCGACGGGCCGATTCCGGGCGACTACTCCATGATCTGCTTCGGCGCGGTCATCGTCGAGCCGGAGCTGAATCGCACGTTCTATGGAAAGCTCAAGCCGATCTCGGACAAGTTCATTCCCGACGCCCTAGCCGTCAGCGGGTTTTCCCGCGAGGAATGTCTTTCCTTTGACGACCCGAAGGATGTGATGCAGCAATTCGAGGGATGGCTGGCGTCGAACTGCAAGGGGCGGATGATCTTTATCTCGGACAACAACGGATTCGATTGGCAGTTTATCAACTGGTACTTCCACCACTTCCTCGGAAAGAATCCGTTCGGACACAGTTCCACGAATCTGGGTTCCCTCTACAAGGGCATGCAAAAGGACGCCTTCGTGAACTTTAAGCACCTGCGAACGACACGGCACACGCACAACCCCGTGGATGACGCGCGCGGAAACGCCGAGGCGCTCTTGCAAATGAAAGCGATGGGGCTGAAGGTCAGCCTTTCGTAACGTCGCTCCCGATTCCGCGATTGCGGCTTCCGACAAGCGCTCCCGATCGTCCGTCGCATTTGATTACGGCGTGGCCGGCTCGGCCTCGTAGTCCCAGGGGCTTTGCGGACCCGGGGGCTTGGGGGCGCGCTCGGGGTGGAGTTGGAGCTCGTCTTCAAGAACGCGCTCGGGAGTGATCTCGCGCTCGGCGGAGACTTCCCTTGCGGCGAAGATGAGGTTCGCCAGGAAGACGGCGGCCGCCGCGATCCCTACGATCCAGTAGACGTTGTAGTCCACGCCCACCAGGCCGTCGTCGGCGATGGCGTACATCGTCCAGGCCCAGTTGGTCGCCTGCAGGAGCGTGTACTCGTCGGCCAGCCGCACTCCCAGCCACGTGAGCTGCACCAGGAACGGCAGAATGGCGCCCATCGCGGCTACGAAGATCTGAATTACAAACGACATCGCCAGGCCCCCCCAGACGAACCTGCGCATGAACAGCAGGATCAGGCGGCCGATCCCCAGGTACAGCGCGAGGTACGCCGCGGCCATCAGCGAGAAGCCGATCCAGCGCATATCGTTCGGCTTGCCGTCCACGCCCATTAACTGCGCGTAGAGTCCCACGGCGATGACGATTGCCGCCAGCGACGCCATGTTCGCCACGGCGAAGGCGTAGCCGGTTCCCGAGCCGGGATTGAACCAGGTGAGGAACGCCCTCCCCAGGAAACTCTGCGGCAGGCTGCGGCGGGCGCGGGGGGAAAGCTGCGGCGCCTCACCCGTCATCACCGCCCCGACAACCCCCCAGTAGATGGCGGCGAAGGCGATCATAACGAAAAACGCGTCGTCATCGGGGAAGCGGAGCCAGAAGAACATCGTCCAGCCGATCCATAGAAGCTGGTGGACCGCCATCACCACCCGCAACTTCGTGGAGCGGTTGGCGCTGACGAAGGTGATCTGCGCCGCGGAGGCGAGAATCACCAACGCGAACGCCGCCGCGTACAACGTCAGGCAGGCGGCCATCGCGATCCAGAAATCGGCGTCGTCATACGCGGGCGAGCCGCCGAAGCCGATGATCTGCATCACGCCCATCGACCACATAAATCCCGCGAACAACAGCGCCAGCAAGAACACCACCGACAACAGCACCTGCCAGTTCCGCGCGCGGCTGGCCGTGGCGAAGAGCAGCCCCACCGCCGAGAGCCCCACCGAGAACAAGAGGGTCCACCCCAGCACCAGGCCGATGGTGATGATGTCGATGCCGCGCAGAACGTACGTGAACACCAGGCACGGCGAGAGGGCCGAGAAGTAGACCATCATCTGCAGCATGGAGCTGCCGAGTTTCCCGGTCACGATATGCCGGGAAGAGAGGGCGGTGATCGAGAGCAGCTCGTACGTCCCATCCTCCCGCTCCGACGCCAGCGAGCGAAACGCCGCAAAGGGGACCACGACCAAGAGCGGAATCGCCAGCACAACGTAATAACCCAAGAGCATCGCCGGGCCGGCCGGCGCGTAGTACACGCCGGGGGACATGAAGGCGATCCCCAACAGCGACCATCCCCAGCCGAACAACAGGAGCAGCGTGAACGTGACCACGAACTGCCGGCTCTTGAGCGCCTGTCGGGCTTCTTTGACGAGGATCGGGTTGAGCCGCTCGCCCGCCCGCTCCAGGAGCGCCTCGGCCCGGTCCCAGCGGGAAGCCGCCGCGTCGCCGAACGGGGAC
>JAHWKS010000739.1 GCA_019347795.1 Planctomycetota bacterium
GAATTGGCCGCCTTCATCGCTCTGCCAGACAAACCACAAGCCTTCGGCGTCGGCGGCGACCTGATGCGAAACATCGGCGCCGGCGCCAGGGCTGACGCGCCGCACGTCCGTGGCCGGGCGGCCCTGCTCGTCAAGCCGGACCAGCAGCACGTCCCACTGCTGCTCATGCTCCGCCTCGTAGCTGAGCCACATTCTTCCGCGGGCATCGACCGTCAGCGTGGGGTGGGCGTAGCTGCCGAACTGCTCGGTGGCGAGCGTCCGCTGGGCCCAACCGCCGTTCTCGCGGCGGCCGACCCACACGCGGTCGCCTTTGCCGGAAGTGAACTCCAGCCAGGCGTACCAGACGGCCCCGTCGCTTGCGGCCACATCAGCGTCGTACCACATCGCGTCTTCCAGGACGGTGGACGCGACGGCATGACCGGCCGGATCATAGACAAAATCGGCGGGCGGGCGGTCCCCTGAGTCGTCGTCGGAATGGTCGTGGCCTGGGTGGGCGACCGCCAGGGCGCCGCCCCCGACGGCCAGCGCAACAAGAACCAGGAAAGGACAGCGGAGGTGTGAGAATGCGGCCATGGCGCCTCTGTGGGATTGTCTCCGTGATCAGCTTTTGCCTGCTTCGCATCACGTCGCAGCACGAGGGCGATCGCAGGACAGTTTAACGGCTCGGGAAGGATCACGCCAAATTGGCTGCAGGCCGCCGTTATAAACGCGGGCGTCATTGGCGCACGGCCGGACGCCTCCAGAATAGTGCGATCGCGATTGTCTTCGCTCGCGCTGAGTCCAGCCTCCTTCACTTACCACGTGGAATGAGACAGGGGGTTGTGGCAATTCCGTCAAAACGCACGACTTCAAAAGCGTGAGCGAGGGGAGAATTCGGGATTTGTCCGTGCCGCCCCCCTCGCTGACGCGTTGGGCTTCCGGTAACGGTTGTCCGGGCCGACAAGAAATTCTTTTCCGAAATCGCGCCGGCAGCCTCTTAACATCCCTCTTGACATTGGTTACGATTTAGGCGCTGGGCCGTAGCGTGCCCCCCGACAGTCAAAGGGGGCGCCACACTTATCTTTTCTGGCTGACCCGCGGCCACGCAGGTTTTGGAATGGCGACAGGAACTTCCGGCCGATCATTTCTGGCTGTCGTCAAACGAAGCGGCGTCGTTTCGGAGGAGGAGTTGCAGCGCTCGCTGGCGACCCTCCGGGAACGCGGCGTGACGCTCGACGATCCCGAAGCGCTCGCTCAGGCGCTGATCGATTCCGGCGTCATCACCCGCTGGCAGGCGGACAAGATGCTTCAGGGGAAGCACAAGGGTTTCTTCCTCGGCCCGTATCGCCTCTTGGACATGCTGGGCAAGGGAGGCATGGGGGCGGTGTATCTGGCCGAACACACGCTGATGCGGCGGCGCTGCGCGATTAAGGTGCTGCCGACCAAGAATATCGGCTCGCGATCCTACCTGGAGCGGTTCTATCGCGAGGCGCAGGCCGTGGCGGCGATGGACCACAAGAACATCGTCCGCGCCTACGACGTGAACCAGGCCAAGGTCGGCGACAGCGACGTTCACTTCCTGGCGATGGAGTACGTCGAAGGCCGCGACCTGCAGCGCCTCGTCGATGAGGACGGCGTGCTCCGCTACACCGATGCGGCCGAGTACATTCGCCAGGCGGCCGAGGGGCTGGCGCATGCCCATGAAGTAAACATGGTCCATCGCGACATCAAGCCCGCCAACCTGCTGGTGAACAGCCGGGGCGTGGTGAAGATTCTCGATCTGGGCCTGGCGAAGTTCTATGACGAGGCGCACGAGGCCTCGCTCACGGTGGCCCATCAGGAGACGGTGCTGGGCACGGCCGATTATCTTTCGCCCGAGCAGGCGGTCGATAGCCACAAGACTGATTATCGCGCCGATATCTACAGCCTCGGTTGCACGTTTTACTTCATGCTCACGGGGCATCCGCCGTTTTGTGAAGGCTCGGTGGCCAACCGGCTCTTGCAGCATCAGATCAAGCCGCCTCCGCCAATTCGGGACGACCGGCCCGACGCCCCCGAGAGCCTGCTGGCGATCATCGAGAAGATGATGGCGAAGGATCGCGAACAGCGCTACCAATCGGCCCAGGACGTGGCCGATGACTTGACCCGCTGGCTGGCGGAGAACGGCGACGAATCGTGGCGGGAGCAAAACCCCGAGCTGGTGCGGAAGGCGGGCGAGTCGTGGCGGTCGGACACGCAGGTGAGCGCGGCCATGGTGGATACCGCCGAGCTGGACCTGCGGGCCGATGACGACCTGGACCTGGCGCCGCTGGAAAACAGCGATGAGGCGACGAAGACAGAATCGCCGCTGGTGGCGGAGGACGCCCCGACGGACGCTGCGAGCGCCGCGGCGAAGCGCGACTCTTCCGCACAGCCAAAGTCGAAGGCTCAGGGAGGCGCCAGGCAGCCGTCTAAGTCCGGCAAGAAGCCTGCGGCGAAAGCGGCGAACAAGACGCCGGCCGCGGCCGAATTGACGCCGCTGGAGGAGACCGGCGCGTTGACGCCGTTGGACAACTTGCAGTCGCTGGATGTTCTCAGCAGCGAGTTCGCCTCGGATCAGGCGGGCGGCTCGTCGCAGAGCGACGCCTCGGTCCTCTCCTCAGGCATCGGACTGTCGCAGCCGGCGGCGCGCTCCGGCGCGACGGTCAAGAAGCCGGCGGAAAGTGCGATTCCCACCTCGTGGATCATCGCACTGACGGCGATCGGGGCCATCGTCGTCCTGGCGGTGCTGCTCTTGATCATCTTCGGCGGCAACAACTCGCCGCAGCCGCGGCTGGTCTCGAACGATTACGCACTGCCCTCCGCTCCGGAAGAGCCCGTGCCAGAACCGCCGGTCGATAAGACGGAAATCGACGCCGGGTCTGTCGAAACGGAAGGCGATCAACAGCCGCCGACCGCGCCGCAGCCGGAGTCGGAACCTCCATCGACGCCGCCGGCAGAGACAACTCCGCAACCCGACGCGGAGGAACCCGACGCGGAGGAACCCGACGCGGAGGAACCGGAGGCCTCGCCGCCGGCGCCGCCAACGGACGCATCGCCCGAACCGCTCAAGAAGAAGCCTCCCCAGGAGAAGACAAAGCCAGCCCCCACTCCACCGCCTGCTATTGAGCAACCTCAGGTCGAGAATTCAGACCGCGAGCCGGCGCCGGAGGCAACCCCGCAGCCGGCGTCGCTCAGCGACGAAGAGAAGAAAGAGTTGTTAGCCGCCGTCACCGATGCGAAGATCGACCTAAACGAGTCCCTGCCGCCTTGGGGCGGGGCTGTTCGCAACGGCGTCAATTACGAAATCTCCGATGGCCTAAAGGCGGCTGGAATCCGCGTATCTGAGAGCAGCGAGAACCGGCTGCGAGTCGATCTTTCGGTGCAGGCGCCGGAAATCAAAGCAGACGCCAAAGTTCAGTTTTCGCTCGCTGCCGAGTTGTTTGCCCCCGGCCCCAATGGGGAACCGATTTCGGTATGGAGCCATCGCATCTCGAACGAAGCGGTGCTCCAGTCTTACGTCGATCCCCGTAGCGGCAAAATCGCACTGCCGACGAATCTTCGCAAAGAAGTGGGAACGCTTTTCCACCGACTCACCGTCGCGAAGAAAGTGGGCATGTAGCCGCCGGCCGAAGCGGCTGCCGAAACAA